>JAAKFL010000001.1 GCA_011065065.1 Chlamydiota bacterium
AAATAATGAGATTCTCTCTGAGTTCTCTGCGACCTCTGTGGTGATTTATATGCAAAAGTCTACGAGAAACCTATTTTCATGTAATTGATAATCAAAAAGATATGGTTCAGCGGGAACTTCTGTGCTTGGTGTAGCACAATCAATGATTGCGTGTATTGATAGCAGAAATTAACAATAGTAAGGAAGACATCTTATGTTAAAAACCCTAATCACATTCATGCGTCACGGACATGCCATCGATGGAAAAGCTGATAAAATACGACCATTAAGCACTAAAGGCAGATTGCAGGTAAAACAATGCGCGTTGCATTTAAAAACGCAGCCTCTTTTTGATCTCATTATTACCTCCTCGGCTGTAAGAGCAAAAGAAACTGCTCAAATTATTGTGGATGAAATAGAGACTCTTGCACCGGTCATTGAACGAGATGAACTTTATCAACCACCAAACTTAGATGATCAAGAGCTTGTTAATGAATTGTTAGAGAGATTAGGAGCGGTACCATTAAAAGTTTATAATAATCACGATGCTCAAGGTGCATGGGATAGATATTCTTCCTCTGCCTATAATGCTGTATGTGCAGAGATTGAGCGCCATTCCTCTAAAAAAACATTAATAGTTGCTCACGGTAATATTATCAATGCCATTGGGTTGCGATTTTCTAAAAATGTTGAGGATTTGACTGAAATTTATTTCAATTACTGTGGAGGATTTGAAATTTACGAGGACAAATTTATACTCTTGCCATAAAAATGGCATTTATCTCTTTGCTTAAGCTGCTTAAGAGGTTATGCAAGAGCTCTATTGTATATTTTTTTCTGATGATCACCATGAATTAGTCCAATCTTCGCGCATCTTCGCGGTTTAATTTCTACGATATCTTAAAAATTATTCGATAAATGAGATAGGTTCATCTGCGCTGTGTCTAATATTTCTTGATAAAATTATCTAAATCTGTCATTATGGTCACTCATGCACTGGTAGCTCAGCTGGATAGAGTACGTGGCTACGGACCACGAGGTCAGGGGTTCGAATCCTCTCCAGTGCGAAACTTCAATAGAGTCTATGATTATCAAAGCCATTCTTTCAGGTCCGTTTGAGACTAACGCCTATGTCATTGGATGCCCTGCTACAAAAGAAGCAGCTATCGTGGATCCTGCGCCCGAGTCAACAAGTGCTGTGGTTGCGTTTCTTAAAAAAGAAAATTTGAAACCAATAAAAATTTTATTGACCCATACTCATTGGGATCACATTGCTGATATCCCAATACTGAGAAACGAATACGATCTCCCGATCTACGTGCATGAACGTGATGCCCAAAATCTCCGTCAACCAGGCTCCGATGGGCTGCCGCTGTTTGGGGCGATGGAGTCCATAGAGCCCGAACATTTGTTGAAAGAGGGTGACCAGGTTTCCGTTGGGGATCTTAATTTTCGGGTGATACATACTCCGGGCCATACCCCCGGTGGAATTTGTTTTTACGAGGAAAATAAAGGGATTCTGATCAGTGGCGACACACTTTTCAAAGGGACGATTGGCAACCTATCATTTCCTACCGCAAGTCCTGATGACATGTGGGACTCGCTAAAGAAATTGAATGATTTGCCACCTGAGACAAAAATTTATCCAGGACATGGTCTTGAAACAACTATCGAAGAAGAATCTTGGTTGCCAAATGCTAAACAGTATTTTGGTGGTTGATAAAGAGGAGAAAATATTATGGTATTAGTCGGTAAAAAAGCCCCGGAATTCACCGCAAAAGCGGTCATCAAAGATAAAATTGTGGATGATTTTTCCCTTTCATCATTGAAGGGAAAATACGTGATCTTATTTTTCTATCCACTTGATTTCACATTTGTTTGCCCAACAGAACTTCACGCCTTTCAAGAAAGGCTTGAAGACTTTAAACAACGCGGAGCAGAAGTTGTCGGTTGTTCTGTGGACAGTCCTTATTCACACCTAGCCTGGTTGGAGACTCCAAAGTCAAAAGGAGGGATTGAAGGAATCGAGTACCCAATTCTCTCTGATCTGAAAAAAGACATTTCTGAAAACTACGGCGTTCTCATTCCTCACGAAGGAATTGCCTACCGCGGATTATTCCTCATCGATAAAGAAGGGACTGTTCGTCACCAAGTTGTGAATGACCTTCCCATTGGCAGATCTGTTGACGAAGCTTTGAGAACATTGGAAGCTTTGATCTTTTATGAGCAAAATGGTGAAGTCTGCCCCGCTAACTGGGAAAAGGGAAAAAAATCTATGAAACCTGATAGCTCAGGATTGAAAAAATATTTTGCAGGAGCTGCTCAGTAAATTTAAGCAGCATCCGTCAGATAATCATAGAAATCAGATTCGCTCATGATTAGGATGCTGCGGTGATTGACACATAGCGAAGAAACTGACTCAATGACCTCACAATTACCAACACCTGGGATACAAATTGCACTCAATCGAGATTCTAAAGGTCTTTGTTCAAGCTGCCAAAAACCTTCATAATAATCTTGATAACTGTATCCCTCTTCCTTCACACGGAAAAAAATTAGATAAAAATCATGAAGCAACGCCTGAACGGCAAAATGAATCCCCTCACTGTCAGGGGCCGGCTGTCCCAAATTCTCATATAGCTGATGCATGGAACGACAATAATAAGGTATACGATAATCACCTCTCTCAGATTCACCAAATAATACAATTGTATCCGTACTCATGGCCTTATCTCCCTTTATTCAGGTCATGCTTGTATTATAACAATTATTTTTATATATTTCAAACTATAAGAATATAAGGGGTTTAATAGCAATTACTTATGCACTATATTATTGATGGATATAACCTTCTATTCCGCTTGATTCAGAGTCGTGAAAATTTGGAAATCTCTCGAAGAAGTTTCATTCAGGATTTGGACGAGAAAGCCGAGTTATTGAAGTTGGATATTACCGTTGTATTTGACGGGCATTTTCAGGAAGACGAGGGAACACGGACTCATTATCGCAATCTTGAGATTATTTTTAGTTCGTATGGTGAGTCGGCGGATGAGTTGATCGTATCTGAGCTTTCATCGAGTTTGGATGTCAGGAATGAAGTGGTGGTGACATCGGATCGTGATTTAGCGTGGCGAGCGAAGAAGTTGCATGCCAAAACGGAGAGTACGGAAACATTTTATACATGGGTATTGGAACGTTTTAAGAAGCGTCAACGGAAGCAGAAGAAGGAGTCAGTTTCCAGAAAAGTGAAAGTGCCAGAACCGTCGCCTGAAGTTGTGGGGAGTCGAGAAGACACTGATTATTATCTGGAAGTTTTTGAGAAGAGATTAAAAGAAGAAGAAAAAAAACACATACCACGTCAGCGGAAGAAAAGCCAAGAAGAAGATGAGGTGGATGATTTTAAGCGTTGGTTGAGGATTTTTGAGAAGAGGCTTGAGGAGTAGGTTATGAGAACAAAACCGGATATTTTTTTTTACCACAGAGACACAGAGGCACAGAGAAGAGTAATCAAAAAAAATTGTTTCTCCTATCTCTGTGTCTCTGTGGTAAAAAATTATCTGGGTTTATTTGAGGATGCTGACACTGCGATTAAGCATCATTTCCAGAAGGTTCTGAACTTCAGCTTTTCCTTGCTCGGCCTCGTCTAAATTGCGTTTGATGGTCATTATTTTATCGACTAGATCGGGACATAAGGTGATTTTACGAACATTTCTGGCATTTTCATGTTCTTCGAAACTACTTGGAAGCATTTGGCGTAATTCTTCTAACTCTTTTTGGCTTAAGCCGGGAGCGGGTCTAAATCTGGTCACACGTTCTTGTATTCGGGATCCATCGCTACTGAAAATATTGACAGATTTTTTGCCAAAAATATCTGCAGCGTTATTGAAGGCGAGATTCTCAGAGGGAATATAGATTTCTTTGATCCAGCTAGAAGAGTCACGAATAGGATCACGGGAAATTTTGACTTCATATTGAAAAGCTTTAATAAGACAAGATTCGGATTTCATAGGTTCCATTTTTCCTCCTTATGTTTGATATTTAGTGTATCGGAAAAATACTAATTTATCAAGGGAGGTTTTGTTATTGCGTGATCTAAAGAGTCTTTCTGTGGTAAAATAGGATTTAATCAACGGAGGTATTTTTATGATTATGAAAGTTCCAGGTGGTCTTGTTATTCCAAGAGGTGATATTGAATCCTACAGAAATCAGCAAGAAGATTCCAAAGTCAGTCTCGACGATATCGAAAGTCGCATGTTGTTTCAAGATTACGTTGATTCTTGTACTTGTTCTGATTCTTTTTTTATTTGTATTCAAGGAGTTGGAGATTATGTTTCTGGCTGTGTGTCAGAACTTTATGAAGATTTGTTTGGGGAGAATGATTCTAGGGAGAAATACACTTAATGACTCTTACAGATGTTCAACCACAACTACTTGAGAATTGGAGTTCTTTACCAAAAGAGGAACAGTCTCAACTGACTCAACAAATTCGTGCCATTGATCTTGAGATTTTCAAGAAATTACAAGACGCTCTTCATGAAGAGAAAAAACTTCACGAAGACTACGCACCGCTTAAAAAATATCTCACTTCTGGTTCAGACGAGAACACTCAAGTGGGAAAAGATTTGATTGCTCAGGGAAAAGTAGGCTGTATCATTATGGCAGGGGGGATGGGAACTCGACTGCATTTTGAGGGTTCAAAAGGGATGTTTCCGATCACTCAATTTCGTCAAAAATCTCTTTTCCAGTACTTCTCAGATCGTATTCGTGCTGCCAGCAAGATGTATCAAAAAGATCTTCCTGTTACGATCATGACATCTTCTTTGAATGACAAACAAACTCGAAAATTCTTCAAAGATCACGAATATTTTGGTTTAAATCCCGAACAACTTTCTTTTTATGTTCAAGGGGACCTTCCCTTTCTTGATCAACAAGGAAATTTATTTTTCGATTCTCAAGCTCACATTGCAGAGGGACCTGATGGGAATGGCGAGTTGCTTCACCATTTTTATCATTCAGGTTTGTGGAAACGTTGGAAAGAGCAGGGAGTTGAATATGTGAATATTATTCTCATCGATAACCCACTAGCAGATCCCTTTGATCCAGAATTAGTCGGGACGCACAAGCAAGAACAATGTGACATATTAGTGAAGGGAATCAAAAGAGAAGACCCGAAAGAAAAACTTGGAGTTCTCGTGCGAATTCATGACAAAGTTCACATTGTCGAGTACTCTGAACTTCCTGAAAAAGATATGGAAGCAACACTTTCGAATGGTGATCTTAAGTTTCCCTGTGGAAACCTCAGTCTCTTTTCAGTCAAAATGGATTTTTTTGAAAAAATCAAAAGCACTGATTTACCTCTCCATAAAGCTTTTAAAGCTCTTTCCTATTTGGATGTGAATGGAAAAAGGGTGAAACCAACAGAACCAAATGCTTGGAAATTTGAAAAGTTTATCTTTGACATCTTTCCTCATGGAACCGTCGAAGTGATGGTGTATCCGAGGGAGGAGTGTTTTTCTCCGTTGAAAAGAAGGGAAGGGGCAGATAGCCCAGAAACTGTGATGAGGGATTTACAGGAATTTGATCGAAGGACTTATCACGCGATCAGTGGGCTGGAGCCCCCCTCTCGTCCTTTTGAATTAGATCCTCAATTTTATTATCCTACAGAAGATATGCGCAAGAAGTGGGAGGGGAAGGCATTGCCAGAGGGTGATTACATCCTTCCGTAATTTTAACGCAAAGATGCAAAAGTCGCAAAGACGCAAAGAGTTTTCAAGTGTTATTTGGACCAACGGTCCATGCGCTTTTTAGACGCAGATAGCACAGATGAGTGCAGATGGATTAAACATTCACCATTCGGTTGTTAGAGCGTGTACTTGCTCTTTTTTGTGTTATTTCTCCACTAACTGCTTTAGCTATAATTTCACTTTTCAAAAGTTCTTTTTTAATCATTTTTATAATCTCCATAGGCGCTCCCATTTTTCAAAAGAGAACCGAAGATTATAACATAAGGATGACATTTCAACTTAGTTTTATAGGTGACATTATCACGTTGCGTTTACACTGGTATTTTCTTTCTTGAAAAAAAAAGAAAAAACAGCTAACCTATTTAGGTTATTTCACATGAGATCTAAGAATAAATGTAAACCGTTTTTGCATATAAAGGAAGTTTTATGGACATTCAATCACCTTCATCTGGATTTTTTGAACTAATACCTCACGAAGTAACCGTATCCATTTTTCAAAATCTTGACCCTTCTTACCGAGGCACACTTTCCTGTGTTTGCAAAGTCTGGAACGAAATTGTGAATAATCAGTCCTTATGCCGGAATTGGAAAAAGAACTATATGGTTCAAGGTGAAGGAATCTGCTGTAAGGTCGAAGATTATACGGGATTGGTTCATATCGAGGTAGGTAGGAAAGATAGTAGTGTATCTAATACTTGGGTTTATGGTAGAGGATATAACCTATTTGAACGGGTTCCCGTTTTGAAAGTGAAAATTGGATCTCACGTTTTGTGCTCCGATCGAAAACATGCATTACCATCTGATGGTATTACCACAGAAGGTAGTGAATTCGTTTATTACAGATATAGTGATAGTTTGCGGTTCAAATTAATAGCTCCTCAAACTATTGAAATTTATTCACATGATACTTTTGACGATCAGGAATCCAGGGTTTATGTGGATACATCTGCGGATTATCGTTATTTGGTGCATAAAACATTAGACCTTTTCCCAATTAATGTTGAAGAGGGAATTTCTTACTTTGTCTGCGACTTTATTCCAAGGGAAATTTCCGAAAGTGAAGCTCAGGAGAGATTTGACGTTTTTGTGGCGGATGTTTCTTTATCTGAATACCGGTGTATTTATAACCGTTTTGGCCTAGTTGTGGAAAATATTGGTGAAAAAGGGTATCAAATGTTTTTATCACGGCCCAGTGATGAATCCTTTGAAGAAATTAAAATCGATCCCAAATTTTTGCCCTATTCAAAAGAAAGTATACGTCATATTACTACGAAGAATGTGACGTTTTCAGGGTTAGATTATGGTTATTATGAAGGAGGTTCTTTTAAATTAATTGTTGTCAATTATGCGTCTGAAGAGAGTGATAAGGAGATTATAGTTCACTTAGAAGGAGAGGAAGCGACAACCCTTGTGCAAACCAAAGGATTTACAGTTCCCTATCGTATCATAAAATGATCGCGAGGTTTTAGACGCAGATGGATTGAGTCTTCATGAAGGTTCAATCCATCTGCGCTCATCTGTGTTATCTGCATCTAAAAAGCGTATGGACTGTTGGTCCAAATAACCCTTTGCGTCTTTGCGACTTTTGCATCTTTGCGTTAAAAGTTCAAAAGTTCAAAAGTCACCCGGATTAAGAGGCGGCAACACCGTGACAAATGAAAGCTCTTCTACATTCTCCACCGTCGGAACAGCTTCGATTTCGTAATAATAATCCCCTTCGCGAAGCATCTGTATTTTCGTCACGATGCCCACCTTCAGCCCCTTTGGGAAAACTCCGTCCATCCCTGTCGTCACAAGAAGATCCCCAGCCTTTAAGATAGGCATATCCGATCTTAATTCTCGTTCAGGACCATATTTATCTTCATAATCATAATTGAAACCCTCTCCAATCAACAGATGCCCGCGAGATCTCCATAACACATTGGCACTCCCATGAACCTCTCCCTTTGCAAGGTAAAGTGTTTGCCCCTCGACCTCTCGCAGGGCGCGAACTGAAGGAGTGAGTTCAGGATCTGTGATCAGCCTGATGCGAGATTTATGTTCTTTCACAAGCTCCACAACCCCCACAATGGAATCTCCCACCACCACAGGACTGTTTTTGGCAATGACTGGACGTCCTAATTTTTTGTTCTCATTTTCTCCGACATTGATCCAAAGAGTGCTGTTCCAAGAAGTGGGAGATCGGTAAATCACTTTTGCCGGACAAGAGCATAGTTCGAGATCAAACAGGGTGTAGGCCTCTTTTTGATTCCTTTCAAGATTCTCTACTGTTTCTAAAGTTAATCCTGTTTGGGCAATCATCTCTGTGGCTGTAACCTGCAGCTCATGTTCCCAAATAAAAAGCGCTTTGATCTCTTCGAGCTTGCTTTTCAGGAGAGTATTTTCAAGCTCAAGGCTTTCGATTTTCTGTGCTATACTTTGGTCTTGTTGGTATTGGATTTTTTTCCAAAGGGGAGAGAGCATTCCCACCATGACACTCTGAAATTTTTGTGATGTGGAAGCAGAGACACTTAAAAGAAGAACAAGGGTGAGGGCAATCAGAAGCCAAGGACGTTTTTTAATTTTTTTCATAGCACTTCGTTGAACGCCTCAGCAACTGTTTTCACATTTTTTGAAGTCACTCCCGCGATGTTCATTCTCCCATTCGAAGGCATGTAGATTCCATGTTCAGCACGCAACAAACTCACCTGTTCGCGGTTGAGTCCCGTCATTGAGAACAATCCCCGTTGGTTTTGAATAAACGAAAAGTCGATAGAACTTTTGGTAGAATAGAGTTCCGCAACCAAAGCTTTACGCATTTCAATGATGCGATCACGCATATTCACAAGCTCCTCTTTCCATTCCAATGTTAATTCCGGAGACTGTAAGATAGTTTTCACTATTCGGGCTCCGTGGGCCGGAGGAGAAGAATAAATCCCCCGGACAGTAGATTTGATTTGTGAGGCTAACTTCTTTACCGTATCTGCAGAATCGACAAAGAACGCCAAAAGCCCGATTCTTTCTCCATATAAACCAAAATTTTTAGAATGAGAAATTGTCAAAGCCATTTCATGCCCCTCATCAGCGAAATGGCGAATCACCGCCGCATCCTGATCAAGTCCCCCACTAAATCCCTGATAAGCCATGTCAAAAATGGGAAAAAGTCCTTTTTCCTTCACCAGTGTGGAGATGATTTTCCACTGGTCGAAAGTAGGATCTATCCCAGTCGGATTGTGGCAACAAGCATGAAAGAGGATGAGGTCCCCATTTTTCATCATTTTGATGGCATCACACATCTCTTCAAAATCAAGTGTATGGTTGTGAGAGTAAGGGTAATGACCCAGTTCAAAGCCGCAACGTGAGAAAATATGGCGGTGGTTTGACCATGACGGGTGCGACAGATAGAGGGTAGAGTTAGGGAATTGTTCTTTAAGAAAATCGCCAGCAATTTTGAGCGCTCCAGACCCCCCAACAGTCTGGGACGCATAGACTCGAGACCTGTGGGGTGAATCTTCCCCCATTGCCAATTTAAGAGATTCTTCAATAAATCCCGGATCACCATCCATAGGAAGATATTCGTTATTTAGATTTTGTTCTAGAAGACGGACTTCCGCCTTTTGAACGCTGGTCAGGACAAGGGGATGACCCTCGGCATCGCGATATGCCCCGACCCCTAAGTTCACCTTGTTAGGGCGCTGATCAGCAGCGAATAACGGGGGAATACACAGTATTGGGTCTTCGGGAATGAGTTCAGTATTTTTAAAATAAGTCATAGACCTCCAGATGAGTCGAAATCATTCAAAATTGTAATATAAAGAGTCTTTTTTTAAAACTCGCCTTTGTACAATTTTTGAACTCATCTTCCGAGAGAAGCTTCCTCCAGCTGGATAAATTTCTCAGGAAGGGTAAAAAATACCCTTCCTTCGAAATTTATTACGCTGGAGATTGCTTCTCTCTGGAATATTCGGTCAAAAATTGTACAAAATCGAGTAAAGAAATCTTGAGTTAAATCCCCAACTTCTATAAAAGATGGGGTATTGAATAATTCCAACACTAGCAGGCTTGACAAAAACCCCCACATATTCAATGATATTACGTACAGATTCTGCGAATTTTTTTGCATAACTTTAAATAGTGAAGTGAAAGAATTTGCTTTTTTTGTCGACACTTTAATTTTACGGTGGCATGAGCAAATCCAACAATAAAGATACTTTTACTCCTCAACATCAGCAAAAGATTGATGAGCTGGTGACTCTTGCAAAAGACCAGGGTTTTATCACTTACGAAGAAATCAACGATATCTTACCCATGTCGTTTGATAACCCTGAACTGATCGACCAGGCGTTGATTTTCCTGACGGGAATGGATATACAGATTCTCAATCAATCTGAAGTTGAGCGTCAAAAAGAGCGTAAAAAAGAGGCCAAAGAGCTTGAAGCTCTTCCTAAACGGGCAGAAGGGACACCGGATGATCCCGTACGAATGTACCTTAAAGAGATGGGTTCAGTCCCTCTTCTTAGCCGAGAAGAAGAGGTTGAAATTTCCAAGCGAATTGAAAAAGCTCAGCAACAAGTTGAAAAAATTATTTTACGATTCCGATATTCTGCTTCTGAAGCCATTGCCATAGCGGCGTATCTTGTTCAAGGTAAGGAACGTTTTGATAAGTGCATTTCGGAAAAAGAGGTTTCGAATAAACAGGAATTTTTGAAGAAGCTCCCTAAATTATGTGATTTGTTGAAAAATGAAGATCTTGCTTTGGAATATCTCTTTGTTCAGCTTGATAATCCCAAGATCAAGAAAACTCAGGTAGTAAAAGTTCAAGAGGAAGTTGAAAAGAGCCGGATCCGGACTCAGGCTTATTTAAGGCATCTGCATCTTCGCTCCAATATTATCGAAGATTTTGGGGAAGTCATTCTCCAATCATACAATCGATTTTTGGAGTTAGAGAAAGAGATCAATGAGTTGGCCCCTCGTGCAGAGTTGAATCGATTTGCGATGGCCAAGATGAAAGCGGCCAAGCGGAAGTTGCAGAAGAAAGAGTTAGCAGCGGGCCGAACACTGGAAGAGTTTAAGAAAGATGTTCGGATGCTTTATCGTTGGATGGATAAAGCACAAGAGGCGAAGCGGGAGATGGTGGAATCCAATCTCCGTTTGGTCATTTCGATTGCAAAAAAGTATACTAACCGTGGTCTTTCCTTCTTGGATTTGATTCAAGAAGGGAATATGGGCTTGATGAAAGCTGTCGAGAAGTTTGAGTATCGTCGAGGGTATAAATTTTCGACATATGCGACTTGGTGGATTCGTCAGGCGGTGACCAGGGCGATTGCTGACCAAGCGCGAACGATTCGAATACCGGTTCATATGATTGAGACCATCAATAAAGTGTTGCGTGGTGCCAAGAAGTTGATGATGGAGACGGGGCGTGAGCCTACGCCTGAGGAATTGGCTGAGGAACTCGGGATTACTCCAGAGCGTGTCCGCGAGATTTATAAAATCGCTCAGCATCCGATATCCCTTCAAGCGGAAGTGGGTGATGGGGGAGAAAGTCAGTTTGGGGACTTCTTGGAAGATACCACAGCCGACTCGCCATCCGAAGCCACAGGTTATTCGATATTGAAGGACATGATGGCCGAAGTGCTTGAAACTTTGAGTGACAGAGAGCGGAAAGTTTTGATTCAACGATTTGGACTTGCTGATGGTAAGCCGAAAACCTTGGAAGAGGTGGGAGTTGAGTTCAACGTCACACGTGAACGGATTCGTCAGATTGAGGCCAAAGCGCTGCGTAAGATGAGGCACCCCACTCGGTCGAAGCGATTGCGATCTTTCCTAGAGTTCTTGGAAGAAGAATGATACCTTATGTATTTATACCGATCGTGATTAAAAAATCGGGATTTTGGCTTTGAGAAAGACCCGTGATTAAGCGATCATAAGTCGATCCATATTATTAATATTGATCGACTTATGATCGCTTAATCACGGAGGTTTTCTCTTTGTCAAAAACCGATTTTTTAAACACGATTGGTATAGATCCCGAACCGATACTTGAGCTCTTAAAACCGGGCGGTCGATTATGCGCGTTCCTAAAGGAGTTTGAGTCACGGCCTCAACAAGCGGAAATGATGGAAAGTGTCATTTCTGCTTTCAATGACAAAGAAATTTCTCTTATTGAAGCTGGAACCGGAACGGGTAAAAGTATCGCTTATCTAATTCCGGCTGTCATCAAAGCCGTTTATCATAAAGAACGGACACTGATCTCGACTAAAACAATTAATCTTCAGGAACAATTAATCCAAAAAGACTTGCCGCTTGTCAGCAAGGTTTTGGGAGTCGACTTTAAGGCGGTTTTGGTCAAAGGGATGGGCAATTATCTTTGCCTGCGTAAACTACAAGATTCCTCGATGGAAGAATTATTTCTTCCGAACAATCAAGCCGATCAGCTGCGAAGGATTGCCGCTTGGGGACAACAGACGAAGACGGGTTCAAAATCTGATCTTCCTTTTAATCCTTTCTCCGCTGTTTGGGAAAAGGTCAATTGCGAAGCTGATACTTGTACGTTTCGAAAGTGTCCTTTTTATCAGCAGTGTCACTTTTTTAAGGCGCGCGAAGAAGCCAAAGATGCGCAGATTTTGGTGTCAAACCATCACTTATTATTTGCTGACCTTGCTTTAAGAGCTGAAGAGGAGAATTATGAAGAAGCGGCTCTGTTGCCTTCGTACAAACATGTCGTGGTAGACGAAGCGCATCATATTGAAGAGGTGGCGACTGATTTCTTTGCACAACGCGTTTCGCGAACCGACTTGATGAAGATTATGGGACGATTGGCTTCGGAAAAGGCCGGAGATGATGCGGGGAGACTTCCTCTTCTCAAAAAAAAACTCATTCAATTTTACAAAAAAGGGCCGCATGATCAGATTGAGAACCTTCTGAATACTTTCAATGTCGATTTATCTTTTTGTCGTCGAGAAGTCATTCAAGGTATTGCCGATTTGTTTCAGGCGCTTTCATTTTTCTTTGAAGAAAAGCTTTCGAAACAGGATGAGGAAAATAAGCTTCGTCTCCATCCTCATCATTATTCAGAAAAAGTCTGGGAAGAAGAGGTAGTGCCGGCGGCACAAAAGTTCTTGCATTCCATTAAAAAATATGTGCGGATGCTTCAGACCCTCTGCCGTGATATTAGAGACATTGATCAAGATCAGCTTCAAGAACAAGCTCTAGGGTTGTTGACCGAAGTCAACGCTTATGCAGGCCGATTGGATTCTTATGGTCAGGTTGTTGAGGAATTTGTTTTTAGTGAGATCAAGGATGATAGTGTTCGTTGGATTGAAAGCCATCAAATGAAAACTTTGAATAACATTCACTTGATTGAAGCCAAGCTCGACGTCTCACCTCATTTAGTGCAGAACTTTTTCTCGAAATTTCAGACCATTATCCTGTGTAGTGCGACACTCAGCACAAATCAAAATTTCGGATTTATGAAAAAGAGGTTGGGGCTCGATTCAGATCTACTTTCTTGTCGCACGATCAATGAGAAGATTTTTCAATCTCCTTTTAACTTTCAAAAGCAATCGCTACTTCTGGTTCCTTCGACTTTACCGCCCCCTAACCATAAAAATTATGTTGATGTGGCATCTGAAAGCATATTGCAAGCGATTAAGGCCAGTCACGGAAACTGTTTCATTCTTTTTACATCATACACCATGTTGAAACAATGTTATGAAAAACTGAGCTCAAGACTGCGAAGTCTCCGTTTCCCCATCATGAAGCAAGGAGATGATCAGAGGCAAGCTTTACTATGTTTGTTTCGAAAGACAGAAAGATCGGTCCTTTTTGCCACAGATTCGTTTTGGGAGGGAGTTGACGTTTCAGGGGAAGCTTTGCGTTGCGTGATTTTGGTGAAATTGCCCTTCAAAGTCCCTTCTGAGCCTATTTTTCAGGCCCGTTCAGAGTTGATTGCCAAGAACGGAGGAGATCCCTTTAGGGATTATGCGCTTCCCGGAGCCGTTGTCAAATTCAAGCAAGGTTTTGGTCGATTGATTCGTCATAAGTGTGATCGAGGAGTCGTCGTTGTTCTCGATACCCGTTTGATGACCAAAGGGTATGGAAAAATCTTCTTAAGAAGTTTGCCTGATTGTCCAAAATTGTTTACTCAGGATCTGGAAAAAGAGATGAAGGAATTTTATCGGCGGACTTATCCATTAGTTCTTTCGAGGTAAAGTACTCCCAACGAACTTTATGCTTTTTTTCACCACAGAGGCACAGAGGTACAGAGAAGAGTCATAATATAATTTTTGTTGCTCCTTTACACTCTATTTATCTGTTAACATTTCCCTGTACAATAAGGGCAACGCAATACTTAACTGTTCTTCCACTTCCAACAATGTTTCTGGATCCACTTGGCAAAAATAGGGAACCTTGCAGTAAGCTTTATGTTTTCCGTTTAAAGAAACTGCTTCGGAAACAGGGTAATAGGGCAAAATCCAGTACCCTCCTAAAAAATGAAGGTCAATTTGACGGTTATTGTAAGCCAAAATGAAAGCCACCCGCATAGTAGGTTGAAAAATTTGATTATCGAAGTGGGGAACAGGGATAGGATCTGATGAAAAGAATTCTTCAACGATAAATGTATCAAAGTGATCTTTATACCAGTATTGATAAGACTTGTCAGGGTCTATATGTAGTTGGGAACTTTTGATTAAAATATATTTAAGGGTTTCATCCAGATCTTCTTGATTCACGATGATGACACCGTTTCCAAGGTAGGCCCCACGAGGTTTAATCACAAATTGATCACTTTGTATCTCTGAAATGATTTTTTTGGCTAAATCTAGAGAATATATTTTCTCATAAAGATTCCATCTTGGTTTGAATGAGGCCAATATTTCATTGCGGGAGAAAAGTTCAGTCATTTTATATTTGTCTTGCCAATAGGAGTTGGAGGCAGCATCAATGAAAATGATACCGGGGTACTTTTCGATAAATTTGTCGATATTTTGAATTTGCCTTCCTCTTAAACAAACACACCCATGATAAGACTGGAGATTATACGGATCTTCAACGGGAAGTACGGACTGACGCATAAAATGGGAATCGGATTTTATTGAATTAACTCCCTTCGTGACATGCCATTCAGGGGATGACTTCAATATGTTGCAAATTTGCACTTCAGAAAAACTGTCGGCTGTTGTCCAAAATTCATTTTGGTATTGGAGTAACGTATGATAGAAATTTATAGGGATAATTCCTGGCTCTCCATGTGAAAATCGATCACCATAAAAAGTCGAATCGGTTCCATGCTGGATTTCACAAATTTTGACTCCGTCTCTCTGATTATATTTAAGGTCGGCAATGAGAAATGTTATGTCCGCAGGAAGCGTTGCATCGATCAATTCGTTTTCGACACCTTCGAGAGTGCTAACAAGTAGCAGTACCCAAAGAATAAGTATTTTAATTTTCATGTATGAACCTTTTAATTCTCTGCAATTAACATCTCTTTGTACAACAAAGGTAATGCCACATGAAGTTGTTTTTCGACCTCCCTCAACGTTTCAGGGTCTACTCGGTAAAAATAGGGAATCTTGCCACAGTTTTTATGTTTTTCATTTAAGGTGCCTTCATCGGATAATGATAAACGTGGAAGTTTCCAATACGCTCCAAGAATATGTAAATCAATCTCACGATTATGATAAGCACAAATGAAAGCCACGCGCATTGTTGGTTGATAGAGTTGATTATCAAGATGAGGGATACAGAGGGGATCTGATGCGATGAATTCTTCGACAAGGAAGGTGTGAGATCGATCTTTATACCAATAATTGTAAGAATTATCAGGATCTTTATCAAGTTGACGACTTTTGATGAGAATATATCGCAGTGTTTCATCTAAATCCTCTTGATTGACAATGATCACACCATTTCCTAAATAGGAACTTCTGGGCTTAATGACAAACCAATCACTTTTTATTTCTTCGATAATTTTTTGAGCGAGTTGCGCATCGTATTCCTTTTTATAAAGATGCCATCTTGGTTTGAATGAGGACAGGTTTTCATTGCGAGAAAACAGCATCGACATCTTATATTTATCTTCCCAGTAGGGAATAGATGCCTCATCAATGAGAATGATCCCCGGGTATTTTTTCATGAATTTGCGATGTTTGTTAAGAACCCATTTTCTTGTACATATACATCCATGATAGCTTTGGATGTTAGTCGGATCTTCAACAGGAAGGGCCGCTTGTTGCAAAAAAAATGCGTTTCTTTCAACAGCTGGTAGATGATCAAGCACATGCCATTCAGGTGAGGCCATCAACTGATTTTTTATCTGCGCCTCAGAAAAATTATTATGAGTCGTCCAAAATTCATTTTGATATTGAAGTAACGTGAGGTAAAAATTTTCGGGAATAATCCCTGGTTCGCCATGAGAATAGCGATCGCCGGAAAATGCTGAAGCAATTCCATGCTGAATCTCACAAATTTTCACACCATCCTTTTGATTGTACTTAAGATCGGCAACGAGGAATGTGATATCCACTGGGTATTGAGATTCAAAACCTTCTAAAGTGAAAATGAAAAAGAGAGCCGTAAGAAATATTGCTTTAAATTTCATGTGTGACTTTTCGTGAAATTTAATCTTAGATTATCCTCGAGAGTCATATATTGCAAATTTCAAGCCCTAAATGATTCATATCATGAAGTTAAGAGAACAGTATCCGTAGGGAAGTCGCATGAAGAAATTTCTTAACGTTTACCAACCATTTTTCCTGAAAAAGCATCCTGTATATCCTTATTATCCTGCCTATCCTGTTTTTTTTTCGGACGTGAAAAATAGGATAGGCAGGATAGTAAGGATTAACAGGATAAAACGTCCAGAAAATTGTATCAAGAAATTTTTTTATGCAATTTCACTGACAGTATCCGTGCCGGCGTTCAATGAAGTTCTATAAATTCTTCTTTATAAAAAACATGCATTTTGTGTATAAGTAAAAAACTTAGGTAGAAAAGTTTTATACAAATTTGGAGTTCTCTATGAGTAGTCGATTTATGAGTTTTATTATTTCAGTTATCTTGATCTTTTCCATATTATTGCCCGATTTTGCTTTTTCTGAAGTTGGAGTTGAGGGATATCAAAGCAGGAGAAAAATTTCTTCACAAGAGGCTGCTGAGTTAGAATCAGGATGCCATGATGATGAGACTTATTGGGAGGCCGAAAGTGTAGGTCCTGTTTGCGAAGCCTCTTCCCAGCCAGATGAGTCAGTTCACGTCAATCTAAAGCCACGAAGGGTCTCAGTGCCATCATCGCCGAGTCGAGAAGAAGTGGACTGTCCATATGTTTATGAAGAACCCTGCGAACCGATGCTTTACGAAGAGTGTAATGAACCCTGTGCTCCTTGTGGGAAAAAGTTTTTGTTTCCAATTGCAGCCACTGCTGCGGGATTGGCGATTGGGGCCGTTGAAGCGACAAATTGTCATAAAGGTTGTGATCCGCTTGCTGATCAGTTGGATTTTGTGGTGACGATAACTTTAAGTCCTGATGAATCTGCTGCCAGTTTGGGTCTTGATATTCTTTTTCCTAATCTATCACTCCTTCAAGCACTTAGTTTCTCTTCGAGCTCATCTGGAACGTTCACTCAGACAAGCGTTTCCACTACCAATTTTGTGAGTGGTGATAATTTCACTGTTGATGTGACTGCTGAAAGTCAGGCGTCCAATTTGATTGTGAGTGGGAGGATTAACGGAGTGATCTTTGATACACAAACTGTTCCAAGTCCAAATACTTCAACAAATTTAACCTTTACGATTCCTTGAGGTAGTCATGAAAAGAGTCGTGCTTGTGAGACATGCTAAGCCCGAAAGTGCTGCATTTACGAATGACTCAGAAAGACCTTTGAGTGATGAAGGGCGTCAGGTTCATGAAAAGATCTCTCATGAATTGAGACAACAAAACATTGTGCCCACAAAAATTATAACCTCTCCTTTATTAAGAGCCAGGCAAACCGCTGAGATTATGTCAAAAGTCTTTGATGGTGTTCCGATTCAGGAATCGGCGATTTTAGATGGAACGCATAGCGTAGATGAGATTGTTGAGACGATTGCAGACATGGAACATGGAGAAAGCATTTTTCTTGTAGGTCATGATCCGAACATGACCCAATTTGTCAATAAGCTCGGATCTGAAAAGGTAACGGAAGGGGTTCATAAGAGTGGGTGTGTCGTTTTTGATTTTCCGGATGAAATTTCCTTTGGGAAAGGGCAATACGTCGGATACATTCATCCGTGATAATTTTCTTTCAATATATCGAATTTTTTGGTAAAAGTATTTTTTTAGTCTTCAAATTGGTGTCGTTATGTACAAGTACATTTTTATCTTAGTCACTGTTCTTCTACCACTTTCAGCATTTGCAGATGGTGGGGTAACAGGGTATCGGACTCAAAGACCGACTACAACTTCCAAAACTGTTGTGGAATCTGGTTGCCGTGATGCTGGCATGCGTTCCGAATTGGAAAATGTGGGAATTCCCAGGAAGGACCCGATAGAAATTGTGGTTCAATATGTTGAGCCAGATGATGAAGAAGTGGTTATGGCAGATGAGTTATTGATTCTGGATGCCGAAAGGTCTGTGCCGGCTGCAAAAGGGAAGAGAAGAGTGTCTCCCTCAAGATCATCGCTTTCTAATTCTCCCTTAAAACCAATAAGAGCCTCAAATTGAATGAAAGGAGTCCAGGAATGTTCGGTCGTTTCGCAAAGTTTGTGTTTTTGACATTCGCTCTCTTCACAATGTCTCTCTCTGGTTACTCTGAATGGAGGGGCTATGAAGAGGACGGCATGTACATGGATGAGGAAGATCAAGAGTTAGTGGTTAAGCCTCTACCAAAAGGTTATCATCCTGTTTCTGACGAATGGCATGATACGACAAAGGGGCCTCCTTTGTGTAAATTTGTCATTCCTGCGGGAATCGCTGCCATTGGTTTGACAATTGGGGCTGTTAAGGCTCTGGAATGTGAAAATTGTGTTTATAAAACTGCATTGCAATTTACCGGTTCTTTTCAGGCCTCAACTGGTGGAGATACAACTTTGGTATTTAAGATTCTCTTTCCTGATACTATTGTTTTTTATAATGATAGCCTTATTTCTGGAGATGCTACAGGGGGGGCAGCAGTCAATTTTTCAAGTGGAACGACCACGAGTTATAAGAGCGGAGATACATTTACAGTGAGTGTCATCAGCCTCAGTTCGACAGGTAGCAGTAGCCCAACAAATTTTACGGTTAATGGGCTCATAGCAGGCGTTATTTTTGATACGCAAAGTGCAACACCTCCGACAGGAACGACAACATTTACCTTCACCATACCCTAATCAGCTTCTGGGAGTTCTGAGATTCTTTTTTGAAATATATCTTAAAAATTTAACCGCGAAGATCGCGAAGATCGCGAAGATGCGCGAAGACTGGAGCCATTCATGGTGATTTTTCGATGGACGTGTCCGATTTGAAGCTTCGAAACGGAGTAGAGTTTACATTTTTAAATATTTTTTAAATTAGTTTTACTTCATATACATATAACCTCTTTACGCAGTAGGGTTTGAAAAAGATTAATTGAAATTAGTCTGTTTCTTCGCGCATCTTCGCGGTCTTCGCGATCTTCGCGGTTAAATTTTTTAAGTCACGAAAATCCTTAATATATCTGGAAACGGACTCTGGTGAGATATGTATAAAATATTCATACTCAATCACAAATACATCCTGTTCATCCTAGCTATCCTACTCATCCTGTTTTCGGTTTGCAATCCTAAAAATAGTTCTTTATATAGAAAGATATGAGGATAAAAGTAATTACAATCAGTGTGTTAGTGGCTTTATGCCTCGTGTGTTCCGAGACTAAAGCTGCGACGTTTGGGAAACCTCACTGGAAGTCTTATTCCGAATGTACTGAAGAAGAGTATCATAAGTCTTTGCTAGTCAAAAGGAAAAGTCCTAAAGATGTCTTTTGCGGATTATTAAAACGCGTACGGCTGAGTTGCATAACATTTAAAAGTGCCATGGCAAAAGATGAAGTGCCGGGAGATAGCATGTATTTCATCAACCTTAACTTTTCTCACGAGTTTTAGCGGAGAGATCCTATGACTGAATCACGAGATCGTTGGCCGTCAAAGACCATTTTCATCTTTGCAGCCATTGGATCTGCTGTGGGACTCGGAAATATTTGGCGATTTCCCTATCTCGTTGGAAAGTATGGGGGAGGAGCCTTTCTTTTTCCCTATCTCTTGTTATTATTTCTCTTCGGGATACCACTTCTTATTCTTGAATTTTCGTTAGGACAAAAAATGCAGCAAGGGGCCGTTGGGGCCATGAAAAGAATTCGGAAGTCGTTTTCGGGCATTGGTTTAGGCGCTATCTGTTGTAGTTTTTTTGTCGCTTGCTATTACGCCGTTGTGATGGCGTGGTGCTTGTTATACTGCTTTTACTCCGTCAACATTGCATGGGGTGATGACCCCAGCACATTTTTCTTTGAAAATGTGTTACAGTCATCCAGTTCGCCTAATGAAATGTGGATGATTCCAACACATGTCTTGGCAGCTCTGGTGTTTGTTTGGGTTTGTGTCTATTTTTGCATATGGAAGGGAGTCAGAAGCGTCAGCGCTGTCGTGACGATCACCATGCCTCTTCCCGTGATTCTCTTGATCATTTTACTGATTAGAGGAGTCACTCTGCCCGGTGCCATGGATGGATTGATATATTATGTTAAACCTGACTTCCAAGCTCTTCTCAATACCGAAGTTTGGATGGCAGCTTTAACACAAATCTTCTTTAGCTTATCTGTGGGATTTGGAGTGATGATCGCCTATGGGAGCTACGAAAAAAAGACAAGCGATATCGTCAAAAGTGCTTACATCATAGCAGTGTCCGATGCGGCCATTGCCATTCTTTCTGGATTAGTTGTTTTTTCGACATTGGGTCATATGGCTTTGCAAAGTGGCGAATCGCTCGCAAAGCTTGCAGCATCAGGTCCAAGTTTGGCGTTTATTGTGTTTCCTAAGGCATTATCTTTGATACCAGGGGCCGCCTTCTTTTCGGTATTTTTCTTCTTAACCCTTTTGCTTTTGGGGATTGATAGCCTGTTTTCTCTTGTGGAAGCCATTTCGACAACTCTTCATGACCAATGGAGTTTTATACGAAAAGAGGACCTGACGCTTTATGTCTGTACATTCAGTTTTATTGGAGGACTCATTTTTACCACAACGGCGGGAATCTATTTTCTCGATATTTCCGATCATTTCATTACGATTTATGGAATTGTGACCGTCAGCCTTCTTCAATCTTTTGTGATAGGATGGGGGTATCCTGCAGGAAAATTGTGTGAATGGATCAATCAAGTTTCTGTGTGGAAGCTGTCGAAGTGGTGGTCATTTGCCATTCGTTATTTTGTACCTATCTGTTTAATTGTCTTGTTGTTTACCGCTCTTTATCGCGATGTGACGGTGCCTTATGGGGGTTACCCCAAATGGGCCATTATTATGATGGGATGGAGCACAATTTCACTGATGATTTTTTTAGGGTTAGTTTACTCCTTTATAACAACACGCAAAAAATCGACAAACCCTTTCCATGTGGACGATAAAAGTTATGACTGAAAGTATCATTTCAAAAGAATTTTTCTGGCGGAGAATCCACTCTTTAGCAGGACTCTGGTTGATTCTATTTATCATTGAGCATCTTTTAACCAACTCTCAATCAGCTTTATTTTTTGGAGATGATGGTCACGGATTCATCGATTCTGTCAATTGGATTCATGACTTGCCCTATTTGCCTGTGATTGAACTAGCAGTACTGGGGATTCCATTTTTAATCCATGGGCTTTGGGGAATCAAATATGCTCGCGAATCTCGAATTAACTCTACACGTACAGATGGAGCTCAACCTGATTTAAGTCGGTACCGTAACAATCGGGCTTTTACCTGGCAAAGGGTCACCTCATGGTTATTGATTGTGGGTGTGATTGGTCATGTGGTCCAAATGCGATTTATGGATTATCCCTCGGAATCTCAATTGGGATCAGAGCAATTTTATGTTGTCAGAATCACTGACGATTCTGGCCTGCCAACACTTGCAGAAAGGCTCGATTTTAAGATTTACAATTCCCAAGACATTGCAACCTATATGAAAGAGATTGAACGACAACCGGTACAAGCGGGACCATTGGTTGAACAGAAATTTCATCAACAAGAACAATGGCTTGAATTTTTAACGAGCAAGCCATTAAAAGGAAATCAAGTGATGGCTGTGGCGAAAGATTTTGGAACTGCCTCTTTGCTTACAGTTCGTGACACATTTAAAATGCCCTTGATGATTATTCTTTATACCTTGTTTGTGATTGCGGCTGGTTATCATGCGTTTAATGGATTGTGGACAGCGTTTATTACGTGGGGAGTGAACATCACGGAAAAAACGCAAAAAAGATTTAAGAATGTGACGAATGTCCTGATGCTCCTTGTCATTTTTCTAGGGTTAGCATCAGTTTGGTTAACTTACATTAATTTGCGTAACTAGGAGGTTTTTATGGAACTTAACGCAAAAGCATTTGGTCTCGCGGGAGGGATCTTATGGGGTGTCTCCATGTTTATCATGACATGGCTTAGTCTATGGACTGGTTATGGCGCTCTTTTTCTTGATGCTATGATGGGAATTTACCCAGGATTTGAGATCAGTCCTGTGGGAAGTTTCATTGGTTTAGCTTATGGATTTATCGATGGAGTTGTCGGCTTGTTCATACTCGGTTGGCTTTATAACCGCTTTAGATTTTAAGTTTAAGGTATTATGACTCTTGAAAAACGTAAAGAGGTCATCGTTGTTGGCGGTGGCCTAGCAGGTCTTTCTGCGGCTTTAAAACTGGCGGAAAATGACTGTCATGTCCAAATTGTCTCATTGACAAAGTGTCGGCGGTCTCATTCTGTTTGTGCGCAGGGAGGTATCAATGCGGCGATGAATTTGATGGGGGAGGATGATTCTCCGATCATTCACGCCTACGATACTATGAAGGGGGGCGATTTCCTCGCCGACCAACCTGCAATTCTCGAAATGTGCCTGTGTGCTCCTTCCATCATCCGGATGATGGACCGGTTTGGTTGTGCCTTCAATCGGACACCGGAAGGAAATATGGACTTTCGTCGTTTCGGAGGAACTCTTTACAACCGCACAGCTTTCTGCGGAGCTACAACCGGACAGCAACTGATGTACTCGCTGGATGAACAGGTGCGGCGGCATGAAGCTAAGGGTGAAGTTGAAAAATTTGAAAACCACGAATTTTTGCGTTTGGTTCGTGATGAAAACGGAGTCACTCGTGGCATTGTCCTGATGGATCTGTTCAATCTTAAACTTGAAGTGCTCAAGGCCGATGCTGTGGTGATTGCAACAGGGGGATTGGGCGTCCTTTTCAAAATGTCGACAAATTCAACCTTCTGTACGGGGGCTGCGAATGGAAGACTCTATCAGCAAGGCATGGAATACGCGAATGGAGAATTCATTCAAATCCATCCTACTACGATTCCTGGAATCGATAAGCTGCGACTGATGTCCGAATCTGCCCGCGGTGAAGGGGGACGCATTTGGGTTTATGGGGATTCTTCGAAAACCATCACAACACCTGAAGGAAAAACGGTTCCTTGTGGAGAAACCGGAAAGCCATGGTACTTTTTGGAAGAGCTTTATCCTGCATTCGGAAACCTTGTGCCTCGTGATATCGGAGCCCGCGAAATTCTCCGCATTTGCGAAAAAGGGTTGGGTGTCGATGGCAAAATGCAAGTGTATCTCGATGTCACTGAATTATCCGATGAGAAAAAACAAAAGCTTGGGGCGATTTTAGAGATTTACGAGAAGTTTACCGGAGAAGATCCCCGAAAAATCCCCATGAGAATTTTCCCCGGCGTTCACTATACAATGGGCGGAGGCTGGGTCGATTGGCCCGCGGTAGATGATCCCGACCGGTGGGAACGTTACCGTCAGATGACCAATATTCCCGGATGTTTCAACATCGGAGAATCTGATTTCTCTTATCACGGATCCAACAGATTAGGCGCAAACGCTCTTCTTTCCTGCATCTACAGTGGTCTTGTGGTGGGAGTCGAAGTGCCCCGTTACATCGAGAACTTAAAAAAATCCACATCGGAACAACCTTTTCAAGAGGCCTTAGAAAAAGAAAAGGCTTTTAAAGAAGATTTGTTGTCTCGAAACGGATCAGAAAATATTTATCAGCTCCATGACCAACTTGCAGAAAAATTAGTCAATAATGCTACCGTAAAGCGCAATAATGAAGACCTCGAAAAAACGCTCGACTTTATCAAAAAGATCAAGGAGCGTTATAAAAACATCACGATTCCTGATCAAAGTCGTTTTGCGAACAAGAGTTACATCTTTGCCCATCAATTTGATGCCATGCTCGATTTGGCGTTAATTATTGTGAAGGGAGCGCTCCTTCGTGATGAATTTAGGGGAGCTCATTTTAAAGAAGGCTTTAAAGAGCGGAATGATAAAAAATGGTTGAAACATACCATTGCCACCTATGACCCGTCCAAGGACGAACCTGTCATCTCGTACAGAAATGTCGACCTACGTCACCTTGATCCGATACCACGAAACTACGTCAGTGCAAAAAAGGTGAAACCTACGCTGAATAATGTTCCGAATAATATTCAGCTGCCCATTTAGGGGGTATTTATGGCAGAGACATTCATACTAAAAATCTACCGGGGAACTCCTGGCAACCAATACTGGGAAGAGTTCGAGTTGGACCTCGTCCCCTTTGCCAATGTCATTTCATCATTGATGGAAATCGAAAAAAATCCGGTCAATCGAAAAGGAGAAAAAGTCGATCCTGTTGTTTGGGAGCAAGGGTGTCTAGAAGAAGTCTGTGGATCATGTTCAATGTTGATCAACGGTTATCCACGCCAAGCGTGCACCGCCTTGATCGAACCCATTATCAAAGAAACCGGAAACAACACGATTGTATTGGCTCCCTTCACAAAATTTCCCTTAGTGCGAGACCTCATTGTCGACCGCTCGATCATGTTTGATAATCTTAAAAAAGCGCATGCTTGGATTGATACCGACTTGACCTTTGATAGTGGCCCTGGGCCTCGTATCAGTCCCAAAGTCCAACAAGTCATGTATGCACTTTCTACATGCATGACCTGTGGATGTTGTTCAGAATCATGTCCCAACGTCAATTCAAAAACCAAGTTTATGGGTCCTGCGCCTCTTTCGACAGTGCGTTTGTTGAATATGCATCCCATCGGGATGACGCAAAGGGGAGAGCGGTTGAATGCTTTGATGGAAGAAGGGGGCATTGCAGGTTGTGGTAACGCCCAAAACTGCGTCAAAGTTTGTCCCAAAGGAATTCCTTTGACCGATAGCATTGCCGAAATCGGCCGCGCTGTCACCATGCAGGCGCTGAGGAATATCTTTGGCAGGCCAGAGGACGAATAAGAAGCCGCAGATTCACACAGATTTTCGCAGTTAGATTAACGCAAAGATGATTGAGCAAGTCAGGCACGGACAACTTTGCTCCTTAGCGTCTTTGCCCCTTTGTGTTAATCTATCTGCGGCAATCTGCGTTCATCTGCGGCTAAAATCCTTTGAACAAGTCGCTTACGACCTCCACCAAATTTTTCTTGAAACCTTAGATCCATTATGGCAACCTTGAATGTGCCCCTTAACGCTAATTGTTAAATAAGGTTCGTTATGCAAGAAGATTACGAAGAGTTTTCACCGCAAGAAATCAAACTTCTAGAAAACTATGTGACCAATACATCAAGCCACATATTCTGCCTCCGCAACCTGCCAGAGGTGATTAAAGGGGCTCTATTCTCTCGTTATTCCCGCTCCTCTCTTGGTTTGCGAGCCCTTCTTCTTAAAGAATTTATACTCAATGAAGAAGAAGCGTCATTTGGGAGCATTGTCCCGACATCTGTTGATGAAACTGCGGAAAATCAGATGTTAGCATTGAAGAAGGCGCAAAGTTTTTATGATCGGATTCTCGATGGTTATGGGGATGATTCCATCGGAGAGTTGGGCGGAGCTCATGTGGCGATTGAAAATGTGTCAATGTTAGCAGCAAAGTTGATTGAAGATCGCCGTATCGGCGGATCGCCGTTAGAAAAGTCGACGCGTTACATTTACTTTGATCAGAAAGTGAACGGCGAGTACCTGTTTTATCGCGAACCAATTTTGATGACGTCAGCCTACCGCGATGCCTATGTTGACACTTGCAATATGCTTTTTGAAACTTACAGCAAATTGATTCCTCCGTTAACAGACTTGATGGAAGCCAAGTTCCCTAAAGGAGACTCGATTTCAACAGGAGCTTACAAAGCGTCGATTCGTGCGAAAGTGTTAGATTGTCTTCGTGGATTGCTTCCTGCGGGCACCCTGACCAATATGGGAATCTATGGAAACGGTCGATTTTTCGAACACATGATTCAACGACTTCATTGCAATAATCTGGCTGAATTACAAGACATCGGAAAACGTTGTCATCAAGAGCTTGGAAAAGTGATCCCTTCGTTCGTCCGTCGTTCACATACTGAACATCGGAACCAAGTCGGTTTTGCCAAATTCCAAGAGGCTATGGGATCATCCATTAAATTGATTACTGAGCACAATACGGGATTTAAAGAACGAACAACTGAGCCTGGAGTTCGTCTCATTTCATTTGATCCTGATTCCCCTTCAAAAGTGGCAGCGGGATTATTGTTTGAACATTCTGATAAAGGTTTGCATGAATTGCGGGAATATTGTCGCAATCTGCCTAAAGAAGAAATTGCGAGCATTTTGGATGCGGGCTGTATGGCGCGTGAGAACAGACGTCACAAAAGTCCTCGGGCGTTGGAACATGCGGAATTTACATTTGAGATCATTGCGGACTTTGGTGCCTATCGCGATTTGCATCGTCATCGTATTCTGACACAAGAAAGACAACTTCTCACTTGTGATTACGGTTTTTATATTCCGTCCGAGCTTGATGAAATGTCTGAGAAGGGAGCTTATATTGAAGCTATGGAACGGGCGAAAAAAGTTTACGACACCATTGCCGAGGAGTTGCCGGAAGAAGCGCAATACATCGTGCCGATGGCGTACAACATTCGTTGGTACTTCCATGTGAACCTTCGGGCTCTTCAATGGATTTGCGAATTGCGTTCAGCAGCTGCAGGGCATCCGACATATCGCCTGATTGCGCAAGAGATGGCGAGACAGGTCTCTGAAGCCATTCCTGAATTTGAGCGGTTCTTCAAGTTTGTCGATTATGAAGGATATGATTTGGGAAGGTTGGGGCAAGAGCAAAGAAAAGCTGAAAAAGCTAAGAGGGTGTCTCAAAAGTTATGATTTGGATGATTTATGTGGTCAATTGGCCACATAAAGCATCCAAATCATTACTTTCGAGACACCCTCTAAACTCCGTCAATAATTTTCTTGGTTCAAAACTCACTTAACCTCTATTGTTTTAGAAAAATGGAGGTTAAGAGTTATGGAAATTGTTCAAGAAAATATTTATCCGGAAATTCACGAATTTTTAACTCCTGAGGCAGAAAAACTTGTCGGCCCATTGATTGATTTTCCGGTTCCATCCGCACCCCCTAAATCTTTATTGGAAAGAGATATCTCTCAAGAAACTGATGTCGAGAGTATTGATAGGGGATTACAAGTTCTAGGCGTTTTGAAAAGCGAAAAATATGGGGTG
The DNA here is from genome assembly GCA_011065065.1 of Chlamydiota bacterium. Taxonomy (GTDB): domain Bacteria; phylum Chlamydiota; class Chlamydiia; order Chlamydiales; family SLFE01; genus JAAKFL01. The sequence continues at coordinate 27,426 of JAAKFL010000001.1, forward strand.
TTGTACGAAGCCTCTGCAGCGGGAAAATTAGCTGTTGTTAAAAGGCTCGTGGGACTCGGGGTTTCATTTGAAAAGAAGATTAATGGACATACTCCTCTTTATGTAGCTGTGAGCAAAGGTCGCTATGATGTTGTGGAATTTTTGTTGCAATCTGGTGCCAATGTGGATGCCAAAAATAGAGTGGGATGGACACCTCTTTTAGAAGCATGTGATGAAGGGCATCCAGAGATTGTGGAACTTCTGTTGAGGTATGGTGCTAAGACAGATGTTGCCTCGAGAACCGGATGGGGTGCTTTGCATCTTGCAGTCGATAATGGCAATCTTCAGACGATTAAAATTTTGCTGGGATATCATATTGAAGTGGATACAAAAATTAAGAAAGAAGGAACGACTCCTTTTTATTTAGCTGTTATTGAAAATTTTTATGAAATTGCTGAACTCCTGCTGCAAGCTGGTTCTGATGTGAACGCAATACATAATGGAAAGTGGACTGCACTTTTATATGCCTCCAAGTATGGGCAACCAAAGTTTGTGGAGCTTTTACTACGCTATGGTGCGGATACAGAGCTGACAACAGAAAACGGATGGAATGCACTCCATTATGCTGTTGATAATGGTGATCTTGAATCTATGAGAATATTGCTCCCACATTGTAAAAATCTGGAAACAAAAAACGAGAAATTTGGGTGGACTCCTCTCTATAGGGCCTCACGAAAAGGAGATCAGGATATCGTGAACCTGTTATGTGAAGCTGGGGCAGATTTGAATGCAAAAACCAAAAGCGGATGGACACCCTTGCATGTGGCGTGTGAAAAAGGTCATTTTGAAGTCGTCAAGAATTTGTTGGAGAGGGGGGCTAAAATCGACGTCAGAATTATTAGGGGTTCGACTCCACCATTGTATATTGCCGCGTCAAGTGGACATACTTCTATCGTGGAACACTTGTTGATTCAAGGTGTGAATCCAGACAGCATGACGACCATTTCAGGACATACTTCTCTTCAATATGCTGCGGAATATGGCCACTTAGATATGGTCGTTTTGTTGGTTAAGTATGGAGCAAACGTGAATGCGCGGTTTAAAAGACAAACCACCCCTTTGCATTTTGCATCTGGAGAGGGGCATTATGAAGTCGTGAAATATCTGTTAGCACATGGAGCAGACCCTAGTGTCAAAAATGCGTATGGAAAGACAGCTTATGCTTTAGCCAAAGCTGAAAAACATGAGAAAGTTCTGGAGCTTTTACCTCAACCACAAAGAAGACGTTTCTTCTGGTGTGTATAACACGTCTTGGAGCCCCGAGCGGCTATCGCCGCCCGGGGCTCCAAGAAATATTTTAGTCGAACGAGATCAAGTTTCGAGTTGGCGCCTCTTCCTCACTCTGCCCGCCAATTTCTTCAAATGGATTGTAAGAATCATCTTCTTCCGACTCACTCCTTTCGGCATCTTTGAACGGATTGTAAGCCAATGAAGGTATGTTTCCGAAACTTTTGCTGAAGACATTTTCTTCCGATTCTTCCGATTCTTCCGATTCTTCCGAATCTTCGTCTATGACCTGTCTTTGGTCTGATATATCAACAAATGATAATCTTCGGGGTATGGGTGCTTTGGTTAAGACACTTGGCATCGATTTTGTCAGCTTGGGTTTTTGAGGTAATCTGCTCATTATTGACCAGCGGCTCTTAGTGATCTTGTGTACCACATCATCATACTCCGAAATCATCTTCGGATAAAATCGATCTTTAGAGCTGATGATTGAACTCACAATTCTGTTACGAGATTTTGGGCTCTGCAATTTCTTGAGCTCGTGTTTATGAAGGTTGCTCAGTGTGCTCCTCACTTGGCGTTTGACTATATTAGCAGAAGAGATAAGACTATTATTATGCCTCTTGATTGTGAGTTCATTCACTTTCCCACTTAAAGCCTCCATCAAGGATGTGGCGGGGGAATATAAGTATTTCTCGATTATGTGTTTATCGACGGCCTCGATTCTTTCGATGGCCTTTTGTGACTTTTCATCATGCTGGTCATGTAATTGTATTTGGACTTGGTTGAAAATTTCATAAAGCAATTGCATCATGTATTGTGCCTTCAACGTTTTTTTTGTCAGACGTCTATGATTTTTCAAGGCGATATTGGTTAATGTTCCGGTTGGGGCGATCATAATATTCTCCTGATTTTAAAACCTAAGTGTCCACCTATGAACCATCCATCTAAAAGCAGATTTCCCCCGTGAGAAAAAGGTCTATTTTTGCCTACTCTCATGGAGTATGTCAAAAAAATAGCCCTTTTCCTCACAAGAAAAATCTGCATTTTATCTGAATACTTCATAGTTGGGCACATAGGTTTAAAAAATTGCCTCATTCATAATCATTAAAATTTTAATTTGCAATGAAATATTTTGGTTCCAACTTAGGCGGTTGTTGATGATAATGAAGGGGAAGTGATAACATTACCTTTTATTTTGATTAAAAGATTTTATTATGAATTCTTCTCAATCTTCAAGTCGTGTGACTGGTAGCATTCTCATGGTTGCCGGTTGCTGCATTGGTGCTGGGATGCTCGGTGTTCCTGTCATTTCTTCACTTGCTGGTTTTATCCCCAGTACTTTGATGTTTGTTCTCTCTTGGCTATTCATGATGACCACAGGCCTTCTGTTATTGGAGGTCAATTTATGGTTTGAAGAAGAGGTGAGCATCGTTTCGATGGTGGGGTTAACACTTGGAAAAGTTGGAAGGATTCTGAGCTGGGTACTATTTGGCTATCTTTTTTATTCCCTGATGATCGCATATGTGGCGGGTAGCGGGTTGTTGTTGGCGGGTCTTGCTGATGATGTGGGATTGATATTACCGAATTGGGTGGGAAGTACGGCATTCACTCTTCTCTTTTCGATTTTTGTTTTTTTAGGAACTGGATTTGTGGACTGGTTTAACCGTCTACTCATGGCAGGTTTGATTATCTCTTATGTTTTACTTGTTTCACTGGGGATTCGCTATGTGGAACCTGAATTTTTACTCTATCAAGATTGGTCCGCAACGCTCTTGGTGATTCCTGCGATGATCATTTCCTTTGGATTTCATAATCTTGTTCCGAGTCTGACCACCTATATGGAAAGAGACCGAAAAAAACTTTTCTGGATCTTCTTTTTAGGAAGTTTGCTTCCTCTATTAATTTATTTGGTGTGGGGAGGATTGATTATGGGGATTGTTCCGATATCAGCTTTTCAGAGTGCTATGGAAAGTGGTGATCTTGTGACTGTTGCCCTGAAAAACACTGTGAATTCTCCTTTGGTCTTATTATTTGCCGAACATTTTGCGTTTTTTGCCATTGTCTCTTCCTTTATCACCGTGGCTTTAAGTTTCGTTGATTTTCTTGCGGATGGGCTGCATGTCAAGAAAGATCGTAAAGGGAGATTATTCCTGACTTTTTTGACGTTGTTTCCTCCTTTTCTCTGTGCGATGATTTATCCTGGTATTTTCTTGGTCGCTATCAGTTATGCAGGAGTTTTTGGTGCCCTCATTCTTTTTGGGATCTTCCCTGCTTTGATGGTTTGGAGAGGCCGCTATTTTATGAAAATCGATGCCAGAAAAATTGTTCCCGGGGGACGTGTGACATTGAGTTTGATTATCGTTTTTGCTGTATTGGTAATTTTTGTGAATATTGCCCTTGATTTACATTTATTGGAGTTAAATTAATGACTGATTTTGGGAAGATATTAGGAGGAATTTTACTTGTCGCAGGGACAACGATTGGAGCCGCTATTTTGGCTCTTCCTGTAACCACTGGGCTTGTGGGTTTTTATCCTACCATGGCTTTGTTTCTCATATATTGGGTTCTCATGACTTATGCGGCATTGTTATTTCTCGAAGTGAATCTTTGGATTGATGACGAGAATGTGAATATCATCTCGATGGCTCACGCCACATTGGGACGTTTTGGTGAAGTGGTCTGCTGGATTCTCTACCTCTTTCTTCTCTATACTCTCACAACAGCTTACATGGCTGCAAGTGGTCCATTTTTTTTGAATGTTTTGAATCAGATAACGGGTATTGAATTCCCATCATGGGTCGGGCCTCTTCCACTGATCTTTATTTTCAGCTTTTTCATTTACGAAGGGGCCAAGTATGTAGATTATATCAACAGGTTCCTGATGTTCTGTCTTTTGGTCACTTTTGTCATTATCAATAGTTGGCTGATGCCCCACATTGATTTTAATTTATTGAACCATCAATCGCTGCAATATCTCCCCCTGGCAGTGGCTCTTGTTGCAGTATCGTATGGCTACCACATTATCATTCCCACGTTGACTCGATATCTGAAACGAGACGTTCGCGCTTTGGTGAAAGTGATTTTAATCGGAGGAGTCATTCCTTTGATCGTCAATGGTATATGGGTGTTTGTTTCTCTTGGAAATATCCCCTTGGAAGGGCCAAATGGATTGATGCAAGGGTATGTTGAGGGGAAAAATGCGGTCGACTTGATTGCTGCTTCCCTTGGGCATTCGTGGTTGGCTGTGATCGCTCAGTGGTTCCTGTTCTTTTGTATCGCGACTTCATTTTTAGGTGTATCACTAAGCCTCAGAGACTTCTTGGCTGATGGATTGGGAATCAAAAAAACAGCACTGGGACGCTGGATCCTCTACTTTCTCACTTTTATTCCTCCGCTCTTCTGCGCCATCATGATCCATCGCGCGTTTTTTACCGCTCTTGATTATGCCGGAGTTCTGGGAGTTCTCGTGCTACTGGTGATCATGCCTGCCACCATGACATGGTGGGGTCGTTATAAGAGAGGCTTCAATTCGGATCAGTTTAAGGTGCCCGGAGGAAAGTTTGGCTTGATTCTCACCTTTATCGTAACGGGCATTATGATTATTATGGAGGTGTGTAACAAATTGGGCTATTTTCAACTCGCGTAAGGATATCATGACAGAAGAGAAAAAAAGAATTTTAACAGGTGACCGTCCGACTGGAATGTTGCATTTGGGTCATTATTTGGGTTCGATCGAGAACCGTGTGCAGCTGCAAGATAAATATGAATGTTGCTTTATCATTGCTGATTTGCATATGTTGACGACGAAACCGCAGCGTGAAGAGATCATGAAAATGCGGGACAACATTCGTTACATGATTCTGGACTATTTGGCGTGTGGGATTGATCCGGAAAAATCGTTGATCTATCTCCAATCAGCTGTCCCCGCAGTGTACGAACTCAATTTGTTCTTTGAAAACATGGTGTCCTTTAATCGATTGGTTGGACTTCCCAGTATCAAAGACATGGCTAAAAATGCTCATCTTGACCCTGAAAATGTCCCATTCGGTTTGATGGGGTACCCTGTTCTTCAGTCTGCCGATATCCTCATGCCACGGGCCCACTTTGTTCCGGTGGGAAAAGACAATGCGGCCCATGTCGAAATTACCCGTGATATTGCCCGTCGATTTAATCAATATTATGGAGAGGTGTTTCCTCTTCCCGAACCCATCCTAAGTCCTGTCCCAACCCTGATCGGAACCGATGGGAAGGGAAAAATGAGCAAGTCGGCAGGAAATACCATTTTCCTTGCGGATGATACCAAGACTGTCGAGAAAAAAGTGCGTGGGATGTACACCGACCCGAACAGAGTCCATGCAAATGTTCCTGGGACAGTCGAAGGGAATCCCGTTTTCATTTACCACGACATTTTTAATCCTAACAAAGATGAAATATTAGATCTCAAAGAGCGCTATCGCAAGGGGACTGTTGGTGACGTAGAAGTCAAAGATAAGTTGGCCATAGCGATCAATCAATTCTTGGATCCCATTCGTGAACGAAGGAAGATGTTTGAAAAGGAGAAAGGGTTGGTGGAAGAGATCCTGTACGACGGAACCAACAAAATGAATGAGGTCGCAAAAGAGACCATGTCTCTCGTGCATCAGGCCATGGGAGTTGCCGGGACGTGGAAGAAAATTTCACGCATCGCACGAGACCGCAAAAAATCATGAAATTTGAACTCGTCACAGACTACGAGCCGCGCGGAGATCAACCGAAAGCGATCACCCAACTCACAGAAGGGCTCAATCAAGGGAAGAAATCGCAAGTTCTTTTAGGGATCACCGGTTCTGGAAAGACTTTTACCATGGCGAATGTGATCCAAAACGTTCAACGCCCTAGTCTGGTCCTTGCGCATAATAAAACTCTTGCTGCCCAGCTTTATCAAGAGTTTAAGAAATTCTTTCCCAATAACGCCGTTGAGTATTTTGTTTCTTATTACGATTACTATCAGCCTGAAGCCTATATTCCCCGGACCGACACCTATATTGAAAAGGATATGTCGATTAACGACAAAATCGATAAGATGCGTTTGAGCGCGACACGGTCTTTGCTTGAACGAGACGATGTGATCATAGTTGCTTCTGTTTCGTGTATCTATGGATTGGGGTCACCGGAATATTATCGCGGGATGAATTTGAAGTTATGTGTGGATCGGGAATACCGCCGCGACGATGTGCTTCTTCACCTTGTTGAAATGCAATACAAAAGAAACGATATTGATTTCGCACGGGCTACATTTCGTGTGCGGGGAGATGTACTCGAGATTTTTCCTGCATATGAAGATGATTTAGCCATCAGGGTTGAGTTTTTTGGAGATGATATCGAAAGGATTAGCGAAATTGACCCTTTGACAGGAAAGGTTTTGCGTCGCGTGAGTGAAACGGTTATTTATCCAGGATCACACCATGTCACTCCGGAAGAGGTGCGTCATATGGCGATGATCAGCATTCGTGAGGAGTTAAAAGCGAGATCAAAATGGTTTGAAAAAGAAAATCTTTTGGTGGAACAACAGCGGATTAATCAGCGCACAAAATATGATCTGGAAATGATCAAAGAGGTGGGATTTTGCAAGGGGATTGAGAACTATTCTCGCCATTTCAGTCGAAGAGAACCAGAAAGTTCTCCTTCTTGCTTGATTGATTATTTCCCAAAAGATTTTTTATTGTTTGTTGACGAATCTCATCAATCTATTCCTCAGGTCCATGCGATGTATAACGGAGATAAAGCGCGAAAAAAATCGCTTGTCGATTTTGGATTTAGGCTCCCTTCTGCCTACGACAACCGCCCTCTCAAGTTTGAAGAGTTTTACAAGCATTTGAATCAGGTAATCTATGTTTCGGCGACTCCTGCCATTTGGGAGAAAGAAGAGGCTGGCAATGACCTTGTTGAACAGGTGATTCGCCCTACCGGACTACTGGATCCCATCATTGAAATCAAGCCTGCTTCAGGGCAAGTAGATGACTGTATCGAGCAGATTCGTCAAGAGGTGGAAAAAGGCGGACGAGTCTTGGTGACGACTCTGACCAAGCGTTTGGCCGAAGAGCTATCCAAATACCTGCTCGAGTTAAACGTTCAAGCGAAATATCTCCACTCAGATATCGATACGTTGGAACGAGTTCAGATTATCAGTGATCTTCGATCTGGTTATTTCGATGTTCTCGTTGGGATTAATCTCTTAAGGGAAGGTCTGGATATTCCGGAAGTTTCCCTTGTGTGTATTCTCGACGCAGACAAAGAAGGGTTTTTACGAAGCGAAACAGCGCTGATTCAAACTTGTGGCCGAGCCTCGAGAAATGTTGAGGGGCGAGTGGTCATGTATGCTGACAAAGAGACGCGGTCCATTAAAAATACTCTGGCAATCACGCAACATCGGCGGAAGATCCAGGAAGAATATAATCGCCTTCATGGGATTACACCTCATACAGTGAAACGGGGCATTTCCCTGTTAGTGGAAGAGGATGAGAAAGAGGCGAAGTATGAACAACCGGTGAAAGAAAAGGTTGTCGCTGAAGAAGAGCATCATTACTTAACCTCGGATGAAATGCAAAAGCTTGTGGTGCAGTATGAAAAAGAGATGAAGAAGGCTGCCAAGGAGCTCCGATTTGAAGATGCGGCTCATTTTAGAGATTTGATGCATAAATATAAAGATATGGCTTTGGCGCTTTGTGATGATTAGGAATTTTGCCGCAGATACACGCAGATGGCCGCAGATTTTCAAGAGAAAAATCGGGATATAGCTTTGGAATTTTGTGAAAATGAGTATGAATCTACATTACCTATATCATTTATTTAGTTTACAGTCTGCTGATACGGAATCGACATCCCAGGATCCTACTTATTGTCTTCCAGTTGAAATTTTGTATGAGATTTCCTCTTATTTCACCTCAAAAGACGTTCCTTCTCTCCGTTTAGTTTGTCGGCGATGGAATCAGATTGTCATTCAATCTTGGCCTAAACATATAATTTTAGCTCATGAGATTATTCATCAGATACAAAGTCATCTAAATTTGAGGGAGGGGTTTTTCGGAGGGATGGCATTAAAAATATTAACCGTTCGATTCCAAGACCCAAAACCTATTGTTCAGATGATTGACTGCAATGAGATGCTCATTAAACACTCTGAAAGAGGATATGTTTCTGATGATGGTGGAGTGACATGGGCTCTAAATCATATAAGCGTACATAAATTTACTAGTTTACAGTTCTTCAGGAAATATCAACTTGCCCCTGACTATGGTGGTCCGGATTTCATTATAGGACCTTTTGTTAAACGCAGCGTCCCAATTTTCTTTTTTAGAAATCGCGTACATGTGTACCAAATCCGTAAAGAGGTATCAATTTTTAGATTAAATTTCTTGATTCCGACTAAAGAATATCGGAACCAAAAGCTGACAATGAAAATAGTTGAATATGTTATTAACAATTACTCTCGTTTACTTTTTCCAGGAGCTGAGATTTCTAAAAAGCGTTTTGAAAAATTCTTAAGCGATTATGTGACAAAATGGGGTACTGATTGAGAATGTGATCAGGCCTGACCTCATTAAGTGACAAATAAAGCTCTATCTGATATCTTTAATGCCTTCAAACGGAGGCATAACTATGGAAGTTGCAAAACCTGTTGTAGAGGGAATATCCACAATCCAACCCCTTAATAAGTTTCAAGGGTTACCTGAAGAAGTGGTGACATATATATTCTCTTTTTTGAGCCCCAGAGATGTTTTCGGGAAAATATCTCTCACGTGTAAACAATTCAATAGATTAATCCATGATCAATCTTTGATTCGATCTATTTTTTTAAGGCACTGGCCCCATTTATTAGATGAGGGTGTGACAAACCTGAATTTTCTGAAGATCATGCACACTGCAGGGGCATTTTATAAGCAGTTGACGGAATTAAAGGCTCGTTCTTTAGAGACAACAGTGGTGGATGGAAGAGTTTATTATCTCGGAATTCCTCCTTCATCTATTTTTTTAAAGAATAGAATTATGCATGTTGACATTAAAAATCTAGGGAATTGGAAGAATAAATTCACAGTCCTTAATAGAAAAGTACATGTCCCGACTCAGAACCGAAGAGCGGAAACATATGGTACCAGACACAAAAAAATGTGTAATAAGAATATCAGCATAACTTCTTTCTCTGTCGAAGGGTCACAAGTCTATTATGCTGGTGAGTTAAAACACAAATGTACTCGCACCTGGATTGCCGGAATTTGTTCTTTTCCCATAGAGAAGGTCGATTCAATATACAGTGAAGTTTTTTTATTTAGGAACTGGTTAACGATTCATGACATAAAAAAAATTCATGCCGTTGATGGACATCTTTTATGGATTCAACAAGAGGAAAATTCTAGAGCTCAGCTGCATGTTTTTTCTTTAGCATCAAAATCTCTTTTGCGATGCCAATCACTTTTTCACAGTAAATTTTATTGTTCTGACGTCAGAAACGATATTTTAGCTTTAAGTTTTTTTAACGGCAGAATGATCTGCCTTAATTGGAAAACAGGGAAGGATATCTATAAAAGAAAACATGGTTCTGAAATCAGAAAAATACATTTGCTCTGTGCTCTTCTCTGTGTATCTCTGTGAAAAAAAGGCCTTGTGCAAGTGAACAAGGCTAAATCCTAGGTCAGGCCTGACACAATGACACTTGGGTTTTAATGAAAAATTGAACTAAAAAAAGAAAGAATAGGATGGTCCATGCTGTAAAGAGCTTTTTTTGCAGATGGATTTCCTAATTCTTTGGCACGTCCATAATATTCACGCGCTTTCCCACGGTCTTTTGGGACTCCCAGCCCTTTTCGATACAGATCTCCGATTTTTCTTATTCCCGGAGGAGAATTGCTTTTTTCAGTACGTTGATACCATTTTAATGCCGAGGCATAATTTCGGGATCGTAATTTGGCATCACCAATACGAATTTTGGCCAGAATGCTCCCTGCATCCGAAGCATTTTTATACCAACAAATGGCTTTACAGATGTCAGCTTCCATCTTATGGATGTATAAATTATCTTCTTCCCAAAGAACCCCATCCCGGAATAGGTCTCCCATTTTGATCATACTGGGGATATGGTTCTTATCGCAGGCTTTTACTAACCAATACATGGATGTTTCAAAGTTTTCTTCATAAACATAACAACTGTGCCAAAACATGGATTCCGCTACCCCTAATTCGGCCCCTTTTTTAGCCCACTTTTTCGATTTTTCGGGTTGATTGGTTTCGACATAAATTTGTCGGAGCATCTCTGCTGCTGCTCCATCTCCTTTCTTTGTCCGCTTTTTGAGTTGATAAATTGTGGGCTCTGCAGTGAGAGTATTGATAGCTTCGGCCTTGTTCCACAAGGGCTTATGTTCATTTGTGTTGTACAGGGGATCCATGGGTGCTCCTTTAAAAAATTAAATTAACATCCAGATATATTTATTTCCAATTCAATCGTTTTCTAGCCAAAGGATGTCCTCTCCTTCCAGCTTTGAGAAGGAACTTGAACCCTTCATCAAAATCATCTGAAATCAAAAGGTCGCCAAGATGATACATCGCTTCAACGAGTCCTATGTTTGCCGCTTTTCTGAACCAAAATTCTGCACACTTTTGATTCACTTTTTTTCCAATTCCATCACGATAGCAAATTCCCATCGTATTCATCGCGATGGCATATCCCTTTTCTGCGGATTGGGAAAAATGTTCCCAGGCTTTTTCAAAATCTTGGGAGAATTCAGTTCCATTTGCGTACATTTTGCCCAGGTTGTAATGCGCTTTCGCACTTCCTTTTCTCGCAGCCTCTTGGTACCAGACCCGAGCAGAATGATAATCCTTTTCCACCCCTTTTCCCGTGTAGTATAAGGAGGCCAGATCATTCATAGCTTCGACATTATCTCTTTTAACGGCTTCTATGAAACACTTCAATGCCAGTTCATAATCCCGTGGAAGTCCTTTTCCGTGTAGATACATCCAACCTAAATGGCTCATCGCTTTTGGATTTTTCATGGCCGCTGCTTTGATGTAATATTTTACCGCTTTATGATCGTTTTTTTTCATACCTAGTCCATTCTCATGCATAATGCCTAGTTTATCCAGTGCACCGGTGTTTCCTTTTTTGGCAGCCTCCTTAAAATATATTTTTGCGTTAAGATAACTTTGAGGGAGAAATTTTCCTTTAAAGAACAACTTTCCAATCGCATATTTTGATGGAGCATGTCCCAATCTCGCGGCTTCAAGCCATAATTTATAGGCCTTGACTAAAGATTTCTCGACTTTTTTATGTATGTTTGCTCGTTCGTATAATAATTGACATTTCTGTTTATCTATTTTTAGGGCTGGCGGTTTGATGGCTTTTTGAGGTTCATAAATTGAACGTTCTAAGATCATGGATTCGATTTCTGAAATTCCCTGCTCGAGTTTTTCAAAAAAATTGGGAGATTCTAGTTCTTCAATCAGAGCTTCAAGGTTTTTATCGGGCGTTTCAAAAGGTTCGGGAGGAGGTGGTTCATCTGGATAAATCGAGGTGATTTTTTCAAGGTCTGCAAACTCATCATCGATCGATCGTCTTGTATCAATATCCGCTGGCGGAGGGGTCTCCATTCGTACATTAGGAAAAATTTTATCAAGATCAGCATCCATAAGATTTACATGCGACCCCATCGTGATAGTTTTGATTGCTGCATGAGAGACTTTCCTATCTTCGACCAGGCTGGCAGGAAGAAATTTTTTGCAAAACTGGGGAAGGATGTCATTGAAATGTACCTTTCCTGTTTTCATGGATATCTCCATGTTACTGAAACATGTGGGTAATATCAATGAGGAATGAGACTATCTAATGGCTTTGGATGGCCATAAGGAGAGCCTCCTTTTGATCAGATGCCTTTGACACGCTGACCAGTTCACAAATTTGTCCAATTTGTTTCTTAAGAGTCCTATAATGAGTGTTCGGTTGAAGAATATGACGGATGACTGTGTGATTTTTTAAAATATCATAAACTTTATTAGCATTGGTTTGATAATCTGTCTTGATTGGGACAAAATTGGCCTCTTTTTTTAACACGACGGTCACATTTCCACCATAATCAGAGTGATCCACAAAGACACACTTCAATCCATTCAATTGTCCAAAAAAAGCGAGTGTTTCGGCATTAAAATGATAGAGATGTGCAAAGTGATAACAATTTCCTGGATAGTGACAGATGGCTTCAATATTGGGAACCTCAATAATCAAATGCCCACCTTCTTTTAAATGCTGAGCTAAAAGCCCCACTCTTGATTTGGGGTCTTGTAAATGCTCTAGCACATGAAACATCGTGATCACATCAAATGATTTCTCGACAGGAAGCTGATCCGAAATAAAGCCATTTTGAATGGGAAGTCCTAAATCTTTTTGGGCATACTGAGCATATCCCTCGTTGGGCTCAATTCCCATCACGGACAATCCCTGTTGCTGCATCAAAAAGACAAACTCTCCTCCTCCCGAACCCAAGTCAAGCAACTCAGATCCCTCAGTCAGATACTCCGATAATTGATGCAAACGGTGCATGGCGACACGGCCAGCACGATAGGTATGTTTCTTTTTTGGCTTAAAAGTCCCTTTGTACTGCTTTCGATAATCTTTCTCATAAAATCTTTGGATCATTTCGCTATCCGGCTGGGGATCTGTCCACGCGAGACCACAAGTTTGACATAAAACGGTTCTCAACGGCTGATTGTGGCGGTCACATTCTCCAATAATCCACGTCTCGGTTCCACCGCAAAGATTGCAGGGAGTCTTAGATTGATTTGATGAAAATAAAGTCGTCAAAAGCATTCCTTTTTGTCAATTATAGTGAATTTTGTGACTTGGGATCAAGGGTTAAAACGCCTATATTTTAAAGAAAAAATTTGATATAATGTTTATAGAGAGAAGCTTAGTCATTGAATTTGCTTAAAACTTTAAAATTTTCTTTAATTGTTAGGCTTTTTTTGCCATTTTTGAATATATATACATAATGTTTTATATCAATTTCAGGGGAAGATGGCAGGAATGACAAGTTCTATTGGGAAAAGGCCCTTTATTCAGGAGATAAAATATCAGCTGAGTAGGGTTCATGACTGTGTTCTCCGTGGTTCCAATTCCCGGTTGTGGAGGGTGCAAAGAGAAGAAGATATTATGGAAACCATAACCCATAACAAGATCAAGAAGTTAATCAAGAAATTTGACCAGTTTGAAGAGCAACCTGGTGACTTTGAGGTGGTTGATGATATTCTGGCTCGGGCTGATCAATGTTTAAGGGAGGGTAAAAAATACAAATCCAAGCAGATGACGGCTGCCTGTCATAAGCTTGAGGGTCGCAAAGTGTCTTTGATTTATCGAACTGAGAGAGACGAAGACCTCTCAGTCCCCCACACTCAGGATTATTTAAAGCATGAATTGAATCAAAAAATGGTCGACTGGATCTATGTTTATCCTGGGTTTAATCCAGACTCGCATGATCGAGATCCAGAAAGAAAGATCATTGAAGTGTGTGAAAGGTATCCCGCTTACGCCAATTTGTTATTAAAAGATGAGAAGTTGCTAATTGAATTTTTTAAATGGGCGATTCGCGACAACAATCAAGTCGCTCCTATGGTGATGTTTGCCTCTCTGCAAGAACTTTTGAAGAGATGCAATATTTCTCAAAGAACGGGATATAATGCAGGTGAAGATCTCAGGATTAAAACCGATTATGATAGAGAAGGACATATCCTCAGATCTTTGTGGTTGCCCATTGAAGCAACACCTCAGAATATTGCAGAAAGAGACAAAAAGGTGACCCTTAAAGATGGTTCTGAGAGGACGATCGAGGAGATCCTGGAATTATTTAAAAATAAAGTTCACACACCCGGTGATTTGGAATTTTTTCCTCGAGTCGGCATCACTTACTGGCCTTCTTATGAACCTTGGAAAGTGATGAATGTTGCCAGTCCCACTTTTTGGCATGAGGGTCCGCAATTGAGAATTCTGGATGTTGAAGAAGCTCAGAATATTTATGGGAAAACTGTCCCAGGTCTTAAGATCATTGAACCCATGGTGCCTCTCGATAGTCTTATTGAACATGAGGAGGATGGAACCTATTGGATGGAGCATGATCGATTCCTTTTTAATGAAGTAGAACCGATTGAGTGGCATGGCAGTTTGGTGAAAGTGAGGATGAGGGAAAGAATTCCTGTTGACGGCAAGAATTTCATTCAAGTTGTGAGGGCCACGAAAGAAAAAGATATGAGTTTTCTTCGTACCCATTCTTTTGGTGACATCTTAATTCCCTTGGAATCGGGACGTTATTATCTTTTTAATATGGGAAAGTATCCAAAATTTTATCCCGAGACAACATATCGCTTGCTCAGCAGTTTTGTGAAAGTTGTTTTGGCCGTTTTGCAAATTGTGGATGACAATGTGTTCTTCAATCACCGCAATCACACACGGGAATGCATTGGGTTGAAGCCGGAAGAGGGGAGAGTGCTTTTAGAAATCGTGCGGTTCTTGTTAATTCTTGCACGGGATGACAAGCTTGGTTTCGAGTTCCAGACCGAAGGGTGTGCCAAGATGTTGCAGGTGGACATTGTGAAAACACTGATTTATATCACGACTACTTTTGAAGAAATTTCCGATGAAGAAATAAAAAAGAAAATTACCGAACTTCTCTACACTCCTGAGATGGATCAATATGACCTTGATCATGTTCCTAACTTTTTTAGGACAACTCTTGACAAAGTGAATCCCGAAGGGGCTTTGGGTATTGTTTTTACATTGATCAAAAAATGTTTTTATTGGATGCAACCTTATCTTGTCTCCTTGACTTACTTGATAATAGGTGTGTGGAGAGGAATGACATTTCAGATTGGAGGACGTGCCGTGAAGCTTTCTCATATGCGGTCGTCGTGCTGGCATGACGGTTCGTCTTATAAACACAGCCTTTATCACCCTGGATATATGCATCAGCAGCAGGAAGATAAAGGCATTACTTTACTCAGACGAAAACTCGACCTGATTAAATTGCCGTTCTATAAGGATTAATCTATGCCTATGACATTCGATGGTCATTTGTCCCAAGTGACCGATTTATTATCTGACAACCAACCCGTAGCAGGTCTTCCATCGGGACAATGGAAAAAAAACGGATGGATTCATGCAAAATTACAAAATTTATTTAATGTTGATGACACACGAATCTTCAGTTTGGGGAAAGCCTTTTGTAATGCACTTGATGATTTAGAAAAATCTTATCGCTTAGCGGAAGATCCCGAGTGGTTTTCATTAGGTGAAATCATTGTCTTAAAACTTAAAATCCAAGACTGCCTATCTGCCAGAAAGGTTGAGTTTTTGGTTCTGCAAAGGTTGATTGGCTTAAAGCGTCGGGAGAATTTTTCTGCAGCAAAAATTCTTACCACTCTAGAGACTTATACTTTTCAAGAGGGAGCCATTAGATGGAAAAGGTCGCAAAAACATTTTTATATCACAAAATGGTTGGATGATGATCAAGAGAGGGTTGATGATGTGTGTGAGCGTTATCCCGATTTTGTTCGTCTGTTATGTCGAGATCCCAACTTGTTTTCTCAGTTTTTAGATTGGACGATTCGCGATCATATGAGTGTGAGCAGTTTTGTTGAGTTCCCAAAAACACAAGAACTTTTGAGAAAAATTGAGTTAGCCCCTTCTGCTAGTATTGCCCGAAAACCCAAATTGAAGATCAAGACAAAACATGGGGTTAAATATCTCACTTTTCCACTCTATGCCAATCATCATGGAACCATAAGATCAAAATCTGTGAGGTTATGGGAAAAGGATAGAGAATACGAATTAGCTGGAGGATATCGCACCACTTTACGTGAGATTTATCATGAGCTTTCGCGTAAAAACAAACATTGGGTGAACTATGTTATTACAGAAAACGGATTTGAGAATTGGAATGTACGCGAGTGGGGGACTCTTGATTCCGATGGAAAAAGTGTCCGTTCGGCTTTACCAAGAGATCGCTGGTTCCACAACGTCCCCATTCTCGAGCGATTGAGCCTCGAAAAAGCGCAAAACCGATACGGACAAGACTTGGATGGTACCAACTACGGAATAGCTTTGCGGGCAACTCGTCGTCGACAAGACCTCGATGTCATTGGATCTCATTCTTTTTTTGAGCTGTGCATTCCAGATAAAAAGGGAGGATATTTCACGATTTGTCCGGGTAAACTCACTTTATATCTTCCTCAATCTGTTTGGGATCTTGTCAAAATCTTTGGAAATACAGTTGAGGGAGTCATCGTGAGTCACGATTCCAACGTTGTGTATCCATGGAGACAACAAACACGTTATTCTGTGACTGTTGAGACCAATGAGTTTCTTTGGTTTGCAGAGAAAATGAGGGTGTCTATTGAAAATGGTCGCACTGGAAATTTAGTCTTCTCGCTCCTTGCTGATAGTTGTTCTGTCTGGTCCCAAAACCTGATGAATGAACTGCTCAAGCACTTGCCAGACGATCACCCTCAAAAATTGACGGCTGAAGAAGAGTTGAATTTCTTTATCATGAAAATTAAGGAGACAGAGCCCAATGGGCCGTTAAGTTATTTGATCGGAATCATTAAGTTTTTTCCCGAGTTTTTACAACCTATCGTCACATATATTATCTTACTCGCTTTTTATCCATTCCGAGGGAAATGGGTGTACGAAGAAGATGGGACACCACGTTGGGTTTCAGCTTATCGAAGTCAATCGTGGAATCACTTGCAGATTCATAATCCAGCGAACTTGTTTCACCAACAGATCAATGAGGGAAGATTTTTGCCGAGTGGTCTTCTTCCCGAATGGCTTCAGTAATTAGTGGCCCGTGCGTTTTTTGGCCGCAGATGAACGCTGATGATCGCGGATGGAATTTTAACGCAAAGATGCAAAGTCGCAAGTCACTTATTATAAACCATTTAAAAAAAACATCCTGTCCATCCTTACTATCCTTTTATCCTGTTACCCTGTGCTAAAAAAACAGGATAAAAGGATAGTAAGGATGGACAGGATGTGGTTATTTCCCGATAGGGGTCCTGAAAGGACTGGCTCGCTTTGCGTTAAAAATTACGAAAGGTGCCCCTGAATGAAACCCATGATCTTCATCATGTGCACCTGGTCCGTTGAACCGAACACCTTTCCAAGCTTCTCATCTGGATTGATATTCCGCTTATCCTTCGGATCCTGAAGATCGTTCGCTTTGATATACTCCCACACCTTCTTTAACACATCACCACGCGGCATTTCGTCAGCACCTGTAATGGCGGCTAGCTCTGCCGATAGCTTAAGGGGTTTGGTGGTTACAGCAGTATTTTTTCGTGTTTTCTTAGTTTTTGTTTTCGCCTTAGCCTTCGCTTTTCCTTTGGCTTTTTTCGCTTTTTTCTTGTAGGGGGTGCGAGGATAATTGGGATATTTTTCTTTGAGTTTATCCAAATCGTTGACAATGACATCACACTCGGGATAGGTCGAGCACGAATAAAATACTTTTCCAAATCGCGAACGACGCGCTGTAATTTTTCCTGGACAATCAATCGCAGGACATTCTGGCATATCGGCCTCAGGAATCGCTAACTCTCCTTTCTTAGGAATCTGGATGATTCCTCGACAATCAGGATAGCGTGAACACCCTAAAAAAGTGCCGTACCTTCCGTGACGAATCTTCATCTCCGATTGACACTTAGGACAGGGTTGATCCCAGTCAAAATCCTCAGCATAATCTTCTTTGGAGAAGTCCATTTGCTCAATGGGAGCACTAAATGTACACTCGGGATAATTGGAACAGCCGAAAAAATACTTCGATTTGAACCACACCTTTTGCAACTTGCCGCCACAATCAGGACAATCTTTATCAGTCAGGATTTTGGGAATAAAGGCCGACTTTTCCGCTTCTTCAAGTGTTGGAATAAAGTCATCCCAAAACTCACGAATGAGCGATTTCCAGTCTTTCTTGTCCGCAGCAATGAGTTCGAGTGTATCTTCCAAATTTGCCGTGAAGCCTACATCCATAATTTTGGTAAAGTTAGCCTCCAATAAATCAGCAATCACACATCCTAGCTCAGTCGGCTTGAGGCGATTTCCCTCTTTTACTGTGTATTCACGATTTTGAATTTTGTTCATGATCGAGGCGTAAGTTGAAGGACGCCCAATTCCCGATTTCTCCAGCTCCTTCACCAACGAAGCTTCAGTAAATCGTGGCGGAGGACGGGTAAAAGATTGTTCAGATGTGAGTTCCTGAAGTGACAATGATTGACCTTCCTGGAGGTCAGGAAGCTTCCGGTCAAGCTCTTCTTCATCATCATCATCATCATCCATCATCTCATGATAGGCGGCCAACCACCCAGAAAACTTCAACACTGAACCTGTAGCTCGTAACATAATATTGTCACCCGCTTGAATGTCTGCAGACAGAGTGTCATAAATGGCCGATTTCATCTGTGAGGCAATAAATCTTTGCCAGATCAACAAATAGATGTTGAATTGGTCGTTGCTCAAATAAGGGCGGACAGTGTCAGGGTGGTTATGAAGATTTGTCGGCCGTATCGCTTCGTGAGCATCCTGTGAATTCTTCTTAGATGAATACATTCTTGGCTTTTGTGGGACATACTCGTTACCAAAACGATCAGCGATGTATTTACGGGCTTCATCAATAGCATTTGGTTCCACACGAACAGAGTCTGTACGCATGTAGGTAATGAGACCCTCTGTTCCCGCGTTCCCTAATTCGAGACCTTCATAAAGCTGCTGTGCGATGCTCATTGTTCGGGAAGTGGAGTAGCCGTGGTGGCGGCTAGCCTCTTGTTGTAAAGTTGAGGTGATAAACGGAGGAACCGGATTTCTTTTCTTTTCTTTCCGTTCTACCTTAGTCACCGAATAAGGAACATCTTTCATCATAGAAAGAATTTTTTGCGCCTCTTCTTCATTTCCAATGAGAGTGACCTCTTTCCCTTCAATAGGTTCTTTTTCCACTTTCTTCCCATCGACAGAATAAAGCGATGCTTTAAAAGACTTTGCATCATCCAACAGTAAAAGAAGAGCCCCTAAATTCCAATACTCGACAGGATTGAACGCTTCGATCTCTCTTTCCCTTTGCACCACTAACTTTAACGCAACTGACTGCACTCTTCCAGCAGATACCCACTTCGATTTTCCTCTTTGAATCCTGCGGTTTAATAACGGAGAAATCTTATATCCCACGATCCGGTCCAGTAACCGTCTCGCTTGTTGCGCATCCACAAGCGGCTGATTGATCTCCCGGGGGTTTTCTAATGCTCTTGAGACTTCTTCTTTCGTGATCGCATTGAATGAAATCCGCTTACATTTTGTGGATTCAGGGAGAATCTGTTTAATATGCCAGGCAATGGCTTCTCCTTCACGGTCAGGGTCAGGGGAAAGGTAGACGACATCAGCCTCTTTGGCAGCTTTCTTCAAGCGGTCGATGACTGCCTTCTTATCCGCCATAATTTGGTAGATCGGCTCGAAATCATTATCAGTATCAATACCAAAATCTTTTTGCGGCAGATCGCGGATATGTCCAACCGAGGATTCAAAAGCATATTTTGAACCTAGGAATTTTTTTAATGTTTTTATCTTTGCGGGCGACTCCACAATGATCAGCGGCTTCTTGGCCATATGGTTTCTGTCTCCTTGAGAGTTAAGAAAAGTCTTTATCTTAACTTATTTATAATTAATGGGCAACATGTGCTTTCTTATATATACGCCCGGGGTATTCTTTTACCTGCTTCTTTAATATAAGACTCATTATCAAAACATTTAATTTCTGGATAGGGAGATTTGCCAGCGAGGCCAGGTGGTCGATACCGATTTCATCTTGGGGAAAGATCTTAAGTAGCTCTTCTTCTTCGCGTTCTAGTTTAGGGGGCGCAGGCTTGATTTCCAAATTTTTTTTTATTGTAGGCAGCCATCCTTTGAAATCTTCTTTGATATCTTCCGGTTTGCTGACGAATTTTGCTTGTTGACTCTTTATTAATGTGTGATTTCCTTCAAAATTTGGGATATCGGCCCTTCCTGAAAGGGCATAGAGGTTCCGTCCTTGAGCCAATCCCATCCGCATGGTGATCATGGCGCCACTTTTCACAGGAGCTTCAATCAAAAGTATTCCAGAAGACATTCCGCTGACAATCCGGTTTCTTTGCGGAAATCTTTGGCGGTCAGGGGGAGTATTCATAGGAAATTCGCTGATGACGGCGCCGTTTTCGGCAATGACACTGGCAAGATTTTTGTTTTCACTAGGGTAGATATTGCAAAGACCCGACCCCAAAACAGCTATGGTGCGACCCTTTTTTCGAGCTCCTTCATGCGCTGCAGTATCAATTCCGCGGGCTAATCCACTGATGATGGTAAAGCCTTGATGAGCGAGCTCTAAACCAAACTTATGGGCCATTTCCAAACCATAGTGAGTGGCGGAGCGGGTTCCGATAATGGCGATGGATTGATGGTCCGAAGGAGTCATATCTCCTTTTACGTAAAGGAGGATCGGAAAATCGGGGATGTTGAGGAGTCTTTTGGGGTATCGCTTGTCGGTAAAGGGGATGATTTGGGCATCAAAGCGGTGGGCGAGATTTTGATCAAGTTCAGCGGTTTGAGTAGCCTCTTCGGGATTCCATTGACTGATGATCTTAGAACCAAAACCGGGAAGTTTTCTCAAATCTTCTGGCGAAGCATTCAGGGCATCGACTGCGGAACCAAAAACTTGGAGTAACAGCTGAATTTTGACGGAGCCGAGAAGCGGCATGGAGTTTAGAGTGATAAGAGCGTTCAGTTCGTTCATGTGGGGTGATTATATGGGTTCCATGAACTTTTTGTAAATGGACGGGATGGACGAAATGTCATTTACGTCGTTTTCGTCGTTTTTAGACTTCAAAAAAAGTGGTGGTAATTGACATTACCACCACTTCGTAAGAACATACACATATAAGCTTCGGTAAGAAGCTGTCATTCGTGATGCATTCGTGACAAGTGTACAAGTTTCAAGCTCACAGTCTGTGTCTTATGTCATACTTAATGTACAAATTCACACGCCTTAAGGCGTTTTCGAAAAAATAGACAAAACTTCAAAGATGCAGCGGATTTTAAATTCCTCCAATCCAAACTCCACAAGCGATGCACTGATGAACATCCCCAACCCAGAACAGTCTAAACTTTAATCTTCCTAACCGTTCCCTCCTTTAAGATTCCCCAATCTCAAGAAGGTGATCCCTATTTTAACGCTTGCAATTTGTAAAATTTAAGATCTAAGTTAGGTTAACCTCCATTTATTACTTGTGCTAGGTCGAGAAAACAGCGCGCTTTGTCGCTTTTGCTTATTTTCCCTTTATGTTTTCAACCTCGCTTGTCTCCAAACGAGTTCATTTTCAAACCAGTTTCAAAGTTCCAAAGTTACACCCAAAGTGCGTGGTTTCGAGCTTTACAGACTTGTGTCACCCCCTTTTTTGCTCCAGCGTCCCACTAGTATTGGGCTGTGTACCGCATGCCCCAAATCAACAGCATGCGACCAGGACAAGAAAAACAATAAAGTCCTGTTATTGTTCTATTTATCACTTTATATAAAAATCATCAAGGCTTAAATTATTGGGTATGTACCGAAAAGCGAGCCTTTTTTCTTTCTGGAGCTCTCAGCACCTCTTTCGAATTGATTTCCGGGTCCTCCCCGTCATCCTTTCGCTCATGTGTATCAGTATCTTAGTGATCGGATCCCATTCGTCTGAACAGGGAGTCGACTCCCTGATGGAAATCTTCAAAAGCGCTTTTGTCAAAAAACAAATCCAGTTTTTTGCGGTTTCTATCGGTGTCTTCATTTTTTTTGCTGGAATCGATTACAATAAACTCCGAGAATGGGTATGGGTGATCTATGTCCTTGCTGTTCTCGCTCTTATAGGTCTGTTTTTTACTGACTCCATCGCACGTGTCCACCGGTGGTATCGAATTCCTTTGATCGGGATTAGTATGCAACCGGCTGAGTATACGAAACTTGCAGTGGTAATCAGTCTGAGTTGGTTTTTGGAAAAGAGAAAGGACCGGTCGCAAGATTGGAGTACGGCTTTTTTTAGTGGGATCATTGTGGGAATTCCCTTTTTGTTAATTCTGAAACAACCCGACTTGGGATCGGCCCTTGTTTTATATCCGATTGCTTTGGTGATGTTTTATTATGGTGGTCTCAATCCGTTATTAATCCGATTGATGACCTGGTTTGGTGCCCTTGTTCTTTTGATTGTGGCATTGTTCTTTCTGCAGATTGTCTCCCATGATGACTTAAGACCTTATGCCTCAAGGGTCATAAAGGAGTATCAGTATGACCGGCTCAATCCAAATAATCACCATCAAAAAGCCTCGTTGACTGCGATTGCAGTTGGCGGAGTGACGGGGACTGGGTGGAATAAGAGCGAGTACACAGGAGGTGGTTGGTTGCCGGCTCCGTTTACCGATTCCGTTTTTCCAGCATTTGGAGAAGAATTTGGTTTTCTAGGACTTTTATTGATGATGGTTCTTTTTTATGCTTTAGTTTATTTTAGTTTCCAGGTTACGGCTATGGCCAAGGATCACTTTGGGCGCCTATTGTCTGCAGGGATTAGTGTCTACCTTGCCATGCATATCTTGGTGAATGTGGGGATGATGTGTGGGCTTTTGCCGATTACAGGAGTTCCGCTGATTTTAGTGACTTATGGAGGGTCTTCGGTATTATTGACAATGACAGCGTTGGGAATATTACAAAGTATTTATAGTCGAAGGTTTACGTATTAGAGTAAAGGAAAAATTATGAGTGTAAAGCATCCGTTTTTTTTGTGTCCTGGAGAGTGGCTGGGTGAAGGAAAGATCGGGTTTAGTGCCTCAGATGAAGAGCTTCAGTTTTATACGCATTGGAATATTTTGGATTCAGGAGATGTTCAGCTGGGGCAAAAAAATGTCCGATGTACCCAAGAAGTGGAAATGCAGGATGCAGCTGATGAAAAAATGTTTAACCGATTTCACTTTACCGAGATTGGAATCCAGAGTTTTAAAATTTTACTCGAAAACGAGCAGATAGGGACTGTTTTTGGTGAAGGGATTATCGAAAAAGACAAGGTGGCTTGGGAGTTTCGTGGACATCCTCATATTGAAGGATTTGAGGTTTACACTTTAGGGGAAAATGGTGAGTATGAATTTCACGCTGAATATATTTCTCCAGAAGGCTATCGATCGATTATTAATGGTCGGATTTGGAAGAAACAGTATTCTAAGAAGTCTTAAATTTCTAAAAGATTGCGCACCCATCGTTCCTTAGGCTGCTCATCAAGGGGAAGGGAATGAAAAAATTCTTTTATACTATTAAAGTAATCCTGTTCTCCCAACAACTTCAATGAGTCTACCATCTTTCCTAAACGGACTTCATAATGGTTCCATGTCTGATTATGGTCGGGATTGCTGATAGGGCTTCGGTTTTCGATATCCCATCCCCAAGAAAGGACTAAGAGTTCGACACCCCGGCGGAAATTCTTCATGAATTCTGCGTCACTCTTGAGATCTAAAATTTCTTGTTGATAAATGGTGTATTTTGCTCCCTGGCCAGCGCTGGTTCGCGCTATGGGAAACATCCACCAATCGTAATGATGAAGAAGAAAGGCGTTCCAATCGTGGTTTTGTGCCCAATTCTCAAACTGTTGCAATTGCTGAAAATGCTGTTTTTTCAGGTTCTCTATGCCAACAAATTGGGGATTGTGTGCAGGAATGTTCTTCATGGTTTATGTTAATTTTCCACTTGGGGAGCTCCGTTCGATGATTCGAAAAAAAACTTTTTCCCCAGATTGTAAACAGTCAAAAGAATCAGTAGCGGGCAACTGATTTCTAGAATTGGTGTTGTCACCACCATCAACCCATCAAATGTGAATAAGGAAAGGAAATAGGTCAGAACAACTCCTATAATCACTGAATAGGAGGATGTTTCATCCCAGGGTAAATACTTTTCCTTCACAAAATCGGCAAAGACAGACAACATCGCCACTGAAGTTGTCAAACAAGCCAAAAAGACCACTCCAACAGGAATGATGCTCCATTGTGGTCCTAAGAACTGGCGAGAAATAAAGGGTAACAGCTGGTCTTTGGCGAGCGGAGCCAACAGGTCAGCGTTTCGTGCGGCCATATAGATTAAAGCCAAATAAACCATGGCTAATATTGACATCCCAATAAAACCGGATAATAAAGCCTTTTTCATTGATTGCCCTACAGGCATTTTCTCCGCTTGAATCACGGCAATAATCGATAACGAGAAGAAAAATGAAGCTATGAGATCCATTGTTTCATAACCATGGGCCAACCCGGTATGAAAAATTGAAGCTGTGGATTCAATTGAGGTTGGAGGCGCTTCAGTGCCTAACATCCCCAGTACCCACAAGACAGCTAAACAAATCAGCAAAGCGGGTGTTAAAAAATATCCCAAAACTTCGATCATGCGACTTTTCCTTACAATGGAAAAATAGACTAAGGCTGAATACACAATCCCAAAAATCCAAAGAGGCACCGTCGGAACAGCTGTCGCAAACGATTCATAGGCAACCCGGATACATCGCGGGGCGGCTCCAAAAGGAATCCAGACCATCATCAACAATGACACAAAAATTAAGGCGTTTCGTTTTCCAATGGTCTCAAAAAACTTGTTGGTGTTTCCCTGATAAGCCACCATGGCGACAACCCCAAATAAAGGGCCGATCACTCCGGATAGCAAAAATCCCAGAAAGACAGTAAACCAGTGATCTCCCGCGTATTGACCGAGAAATAGCGGGAATACAAGATTTCCCGATCCGAAAAACATCGCGAAAAAAGCGAGTCCAATAGTAAATGGTGAAAATTTTTTTGGTTCTGACATGTGATGAAATCCTCTTCGCTATGAATGATGTTGGTTTAAATGGCTAGCATCAACAACAACATCGATTGTTCAAACAGGATTTATTCATTTCATCACACCCTTGATATAAAAATCTATTTTTAATAGATTCGGTATAAACCTAATTCTATCAGTAATTATTATTTTTGGCAATGTGAATGGTTTCTATTTTGATATATTTGGGGATCGGAGCTCTAGGGGGAATCCTGGCGGGGCTCTTGGGGCTGGGTGGTGGTTTAATCGTAGTTCCGTGCCTGGCGTTTACCTTCGCAAAACTGGGGTTTCCTTCTGATATTCTGATGCATTTCGCCATTGGTTCCTCCCTTGCCGCGATGATCACCACCACCTTTTTCTCCACTTGGGCGCATCATCGGATGGGGACGGAAATCCTGCCGATTTATAAATTGATGGCGGGAGGAATCATCATAGGCTCATTTTTAGGAGCTCTTACAGCTGATTTTGTCCACTCCGTGATTCTCAGCGTGGCCTTTGGAGGCTTTGCTTTGATTTTTTCCTTTCAATATTTTTTGAATATCGAGTGGCAACGACGTTCATCTGAACCCAACAATCGTCTGACTATGGGCTGTTCGGTGGTGATTGGGATGATTTCCGCTTTGTTGGGAATTGGAGCTGGCACAGTAGGTCTTCCCTTTTTGACCTCGTATGAGAAAGCTCCCTTGCATCAAGCGGTGGGGATTGCTGCTGCGTTATCATTCACCGTCTCCATATTTGGAACGATCAGTTATCTCTTCACAGGATTGAACGAACCTGTGACACCTCCGTTCAGTACGGGGTATATTTATTGGCCGGCAGTTTTGGGAATCAGTTTAGGCAGTCCGCTTTTTGCATGGGGATCGGCAAGGGTAGCGCATATGTTACCAGTTTTGGCGTTGAAACGGATTTTTGCTGTAGTGCTGTTTGTGATTGGAATTCGGATGCTCTTTTTTTAACCGCGGATGAAATTTTAACGCAAAGGGGCAAAGACACAAAGACACAAAGACGCAAAGATTTGTGCTTGTGCATTATGATCACGAAGTGATCTCGAACTTTTAGACGCAGATGTCGCAAATGAACGCAGATTTTTTTAACTTGAAAAAGTTAAAAAAATCTGCGTTCATTTGCGACATCTGCGTCTAAAAAGCGCATGGACCGTTGGTCCAAGTCAGGCGAACTCTTTCTTTGCGTCTTTGTGTCTTTGCTTCTTTGCGGTTAAATTTTTTAAGACGATTTTACAAAAATATTCGTGAATCCCAGAATCATCCGTTAACTCAGGATGAAACGTCGCCCCTAAAAAACACCCCTGCTGCACCAAGACAGGCTCACCGTTCATCTCCCCCAACACATTCACGTCCTCTCCCACAGATTGAATCCGTGGTGCGCGAATAAAAATCCCCGGATATTTCCGCTTTCTCCTTGAAGGAAATTTGATGTCTAATGAACATCGGCAAGATTCAATTTGCCGTCCATACCCATTTCGCTTCACAGTAATGTCTAAGCAATTCTGCGCCATTAGAATCAAACCGGCACACGTTCCAAAAACTGGCTTAGCAGCCATAAATTCTTTTAAAGGTTCTTCGAAATCGGTAAAAGTGATTTGTTTTTGAATGGTTGTGGATTCTCCACCAGGAATAACCAACGCGTCACATCTTTCAAGATCTTGGGGCTGACGCACCTCAAAGGTGGCCACACCCAGTCGTTGCAACATTTCGATATGCTTGGTAAATCCGCCTTGCAAGGCAAGAACTCCGATCACACACTTCATCAACCTTACCAACCTCGATTCGCTAAAAGCTCTTCTTTCTTCAAGTTCTCAATAATGATCCCTTTCATCGCTTCCTTCAGCCCCATGGATACTTTGGCCAGCATCTCAGGATCTTTGAAATGACTGACAGCTGAGACCATCATTTTAGCTCTTTTCGCTGGATCATTGGATTTGAATATTCCTGATCCCACAAAGACACTTTCAGCTCCAAGGTGCATCATGAGTGCTGCGTCGGCCGGCGTTGCCACCCCGCCTGCGGCAAATAGGGGAACGGGGAGTTTCCCATTTTCCGCTACATGTTGCAGTAGCTCGTAGGAAGCTCCAAGCCTTTTCGCTTCAGCAAAGAGCTCTGCATGGTCCATCGTGGTGACGGATTTGATTTGGCGCATGATTGTTCGCATATGGCGTACCGCTTCGACAATGTTACCTGTTCCTGCTTCGCCTTTGCTGCGCAGCATGGCGGCGCCTTCCGAGATCCGACGTAAGGCCTCACCTAAATCCTTGCATCCGCATACAAAAGGGATGTTGAATGAATGTTTTTCGATGTGATTTTCTTCGTCGGCAGGAGTCAACACTTCGCTTTCATCAATGAAGTCGACAAACAGCGCTTCTAAGATATCTGCTTCAGTGAAATGGCCTATCCGGCATTTCGCCATCACAGGAATGGAGACCTCTTTTTGGATCTCTTGGATAATTTCAGGGTTCGACATACGGGCGACTCCCCCTTCTGCACGAATATCAGAAGGAATTTTCTCCAGCGCCATGACTGCAACGGCACCCGCGTCTTCTGCAATCCGCGCTTGTTCCGCGTTTGTTACATCCATGATCACTCCGCCCTTCAGCATTTCTGCCAGGCCAACCTTCACTTCAAAAGATCCTTTTTGGGGGAGATGTTTTTCTTCTTTGCTCATGATAGACTCCAATGTACTAGTGCTCTGGCACTAAAGATGTTGAAATGGGTTTGTTGATTGTCCAAAATCTCTTGTTGTTTTTCTACGTTTTAATTCGCTTCGTATTGAAAAAAGCAAATCCATGTCAAAGTCTTTGCTTGCGGCCCATCTTAAATATTCTAGCGGGACCTCTTTCATTAAACGCCCTTTGTGCTGACCAAGCGGCATGTACTTTAGGGCAATGGGCTTTTTCAATGTATTCAGAAGTTGATGGGTCGTATTAAACCGCTGACTTAAATAGCGGAAGACTCCAATGTTTACCACCACATCATTCAAGGCGCGGTGAGCCCCTTCAAATTCAATATTAAAATGTTGACGCAATTGATCAAGAGAATTCGACGGGCTTTCTCCGTATAACCTGGCCATCCGCAAGGTGTCGATAAAGGTGTTATCTATAATCTGGCATTTGACTCCTTCTCGATTTGCAGAATGAGTAATCAAATTGATGTCGAACTGAATGTTGTGTCCTACAATGATGTGGTTGCCAATAAAATCGAGAAATTCCGGCAAGGCATCCTTGATAACAGTCTTTCCTGTCACCATGTCTTGGGTAATATTATGAATCGCAATGGAAGCTTCTGGAATAGGGCATTCGGGATCGATCAGAGCATCTTTTTGTTCGAGAATTTCCTTAATGGTAAATTTTGCCGCGGCAATTTCAATGATGCGATCATTTTTAGGATCTAAACCGGTCGATTCACAATCAACACAAACAAAGACATCTTTCTCGATAGGACGGGATTTCTTTTTCAAATTATTCCTCTTCTTCACTTTGTAAGGCTTCATTGATTAATCGAATCAATTCCTGCCTCCCAATATTCTTAGTTGCAGAATAAAAGGTCGGGACAATATTATCAGCACCAAATGATCGGAGTATTTTTTGACAATTGGCTTTCCGTTCATTCTTGCTGACTTTATCCACTTTGGTCAACACCAGAATCATTGATTTTTCGTTATGGATAATCCATTCTAACAGCTGCCGGTCATCATCATTGGGCATGCGCCTGATATCAAACAAAAATAGAATGACTTTCAAATGGTCCCGGTTCTCTAAGTATGATTGGATCATAGGCCCCCAAGACTTCCGAATTTTTTCAGGGACTTTCGCAAATCCATATCCTGGGAGATCTGTAAAAGCAAGAGATCCGTCAAGGGTAAAAAAGTTTAGCGCCTGGGTTTTGCCCGGAGTCGATGAGGTGCGTGCCATTTTCCTATGGCGAAAGAGGTGGTTGATCAAAGTGGATTTTCCGACGTTTGACCGACCAGCAACGGCAACTTCAGACATGGGTCGTCCGTCTTCGCTAAAGAGTCGAGGGTAGTGTTCCGACTTTAAAACGGTCTTGACAAAGATTGGATCTCTAAACTCATATTTTTTCATGTCCACACTCTAATACCGTCACCAGACGACGGTTTTCTCCCAAATGCTCCAACTTGACCTTGATGTATGGCTTGGGGAGATAAGGCGCCATTCTCTCCGGCCACTCAATGCAGCAAGTGACGCCGCCTTCATCCAATAATTCGTCAAAACCCATCGCTAGAAACTCGTCTGGATCCTCCAAGCGATAGAGATCAAAATGATAGACGATGCGGTCTCCCTCGTAAATATTCAAATAGACAAATGTCGGGCTGTTGACCTGATCCTGCGGGTAATCCATCATCCCCGAAACAATCCCTTTGATCATCGTTGTCTTTCCCGATGCAAGATCTCCTTCAAAACACAAAATAGATCCTTCAGGTAACTGCTTCGCAAGATCTTGGCCGAATGACAGGGTTTCTTCAACTGAATTTAGTTCATAACTTTTCATGATCATGATGGAGGGTGGGCGGAAGGAAAGAATGGTTTATTCCTCATCTTCTTCCAACCATTTTTCAATGTAAGGGACAAATTCCTCATACTCAGCTAACGCCTCAATAAAACCTGTAATTTTGCCTTCAGCAAGCTGATCTTGAAGAAACGCCAAAAATTTATCTTCTATTTGAAAACGGTTTTGATTTTGTACTTCCATAAGCGACATTTTCTTGATGTAGTGGCGCTTAAAATCATCAATCACTGCGTTTTTACTATTAAACAATTTCCCGTTCAATGCCGAGGTGTAGACCGTCTTGGAAATCGGTGCCTTTGCCGATTTCGTCTTCTCTGCATAGTCCTTGATCACATCCGGGTCCTCCGATACAAAAAACCGCTTGACTCGTAACCCCCCAACACGCTCCGTATTCTCAGGACACTTCGAAACCCAATCATAGATCGCATCCTGCGGATTAGGATGGGTGTTATCCCCAAAAACCTTCCCTGTAAAAGGACAGATGTAAATCTTTTTTGTATTTTCATTCACATCTTCAAGACTGAAACGAATCTTGATCTCCGTCTCCTTCCAAAGCTTCCCATCTTCCTCCAGAGCCCCGACCAACTTGTCAATTCCACTGTAAATCGTCTTGTCCCGAGGAAATAACACAGGTTGAATGTTAAGTTTTTTTTCGATAAAACGAAGGTAGGTATTAATTAACTCCGGGTTACTGGTGTCAGTAAGGTATTTCAATACGGCCGTTTTTTGGTCCTTACTTATTTTCGTCATTGTGACCCCATGATGTCATTAGTTAAATAAAAAAATAACTTGTGTTGAACTAATTTTACAGGGGGAGAGGTTATAAAACAAGAGGATTTTAAAGAGGAGTCAGGAGTGTTGAAAACAGATAAAATCAAAATTCAAGAGATCGATATCCCCAACTACGAAAAGGTCATCCACGCGGTCTATCCCACTGTGGGACTCAACTGTTTTATCGCCATCCACAACACAACTCTTGGGCCTGCCCTTGGAGGAACCCGCATCTATCCCTACAAAAACGAAGAAAGTGCCCTCGAAGATGTCCTTCTACTCGCCAAGGCCATGACTTATAAGTCTGCTTTGGCTGAGACTGGGTTGGGCGGAGGAAAAGCGGTGATCATCGCTAATCCAGAGACGCAAAAGACAAAGAATCTTCTGCTGGCCTATGGGGAAGTGGTCAATTATCTGAAAGGAAGGTACATCGCCGCTGAAGATGTAGGATCGACCATCCACGATATGTTGATCGTCAATGAGCAAACGCCCTATGTAGCCGCTCTTCCCACTGCTGAAAGTAGTGGCGATCCTTCCCGTTTCACGGCAAGGGGGGTCTACTGGGGGATCAAAGCAGCAGGGAAAACTTTGTGGGGTTCTGATTCCCTCAAGGATAAAAAAATCGCCATTCAAGGGCTTGGTTCCGTAGGATCAAAGTTAGCGCGACACCTTTTTTGGGAAGGAGCCATTTTGTATGTGACCGACCTCGAACAGACTCAAATTCAAAATATTTGTAAGGAGTACAGCGCGGAAGGAGTTGGTCGCGATGAGATTATGCAAATAGAGTGCGATATATTTACTCCTTGTGCCCTCGGAGGAATTCTTAATGAGGAGACTATCCCTCATTTGGCTTGTAAGGGGGTGGCAGGGTCTGCAAACAACCAACTTCTCTACAATCACAACGGAACCGATTTGATGGAGAGAGAGATCCTTTATGCTCCAGATTTTGTGATCAATGCCGGCGGCATCATCAATGCTGCTGCGGAATTCGACGAAGGAGGCTACAGCGCCAGAAAGGCGATGGATCAAACCAATAAAATTTATAATACTCTTCTTGCGATATTTGACATAGCCCACGAAGAGAGAAAACCGACGGTCCAGGTCGCTTTTGAGTTAGCTGAATATAAATTAAAAAATAAAATTGGAAAGAGAGAGAAACCAATTACTTTTTAATTCTCTGTGTCCTTCTGTGAAAAAACATCTCCAGCCCTTGTTCGAAAGGGCCCTATCATGATATTATCTGGCAACGTTCATCATAATACGGTAATGCTATGATCTCTCCATTAAATTTTTTAACTGAAGAATTTACTAAGGCCACAACGGAGGCGTATCCAGAGCTTCTCGAGCAGGGCACGCAGCCTTTGATTGAAATCAAACCTGCGACGCAGGAACATTTTGGTCATTATCAATGCAACTCTGCCATGCGATTGGGAAAAATCTTGAAAATTAATCCTCGCCAAGTGGCTGAAGCCATCGCGTCCTATTTTGATAAATCGCCCACTCCTTTGATTCAAAATTTAGAAGTGGCGGGACCTGGCTTTATTAACATTACCTTGGCTCCCCAAAAAGTGGCTGAGCTAGTTGAAACAATCATTGATGACCCCCGTCTAGGAATTCCCGATGCAGAAAAGCGTCAAAAAGTTGTGATTGACTTTTCTTCTCCGAATACCGCGAAAGAGATGCATGTGGGTCACTTGCGATCGACAATTATTGGGGATGCCATTGCTCGTTTGTTCGAGTTTTTGGGACATGATGTATTGCGCTTGAATCATATTGGTGATTGGGGGACCGCATTTGGGATGTTAATCGCTTATATGAAAAAAGAAGTCCCTGAAGTTTTGAAAGGAAACGAGCAGACCGATCTCTCCCATTTAGTGAATTGGTACAAAGCGGCGAAAAAACAATTTGATGCCGATCCCGAGTTCATGAAGGCGTCTCAGTTGGAAGTTGTGGAGTTGCAAGGGGGAAACCCGGAGTCAATTAAGGCTTGGAATATCATTTGCGTGATCTCACGACAAGCGTATCAGGAGATCTATGATTTGCTTGATGTGAAGCTGACAGAGCGAGGAGAGTCGTTTTATAATCCTTATTTAGCGGATGTGATTACGGAGCTGGAGAAAAAAGGTTTGGTGACGGTGAGCGAGGGGGCTAAATGTATATTTTTGGAAGGATTTAAAAATCGTGAAGGAGCTCCTCTTCCTTTGATCATTCAGAAGTCGGACGGAGGATACAATTACGCAACAACTGACTTAGCGGCGATCCGAAATCGTATCTTTGACGAAAAATCGAATCATCTGATCTACATTACGGATGCCGGTCAATGCCAGCATTTTAAAATGATCTTTCAAGCAGCGGTTAAAGCGGGTTGGCTGGATCTCAATCGGGTACAAGTAGAACATGTTCCTTTTGGCCTTGTTTTGGGATCTGATGGAAAGAAATTTAAGACACGATCCGGTGAGACAGAAAAGTTAATTGATCTGATTCAAAATGCCATTGAAAAAGCAAAGGAGATCATTCGGGAGAAAAATCCTCAGTACAGCGAAGAGGAAATTAATGACATAGCCAAAGCCTTGGGTATTGGAGCTATCAAGTACGCCGATCTTTCGACAAATCGCACCGGTGACTATGTGTTTAGTTATGATAAAATGTTGAAATTTGAAGGGAATACTGCGGCATATTTGTTGTATTCTTATGTGCGGGTGAATGGGATCAAGCGGAAAGTGGGCAAGGACATCAAAGAAATTCAGGCCCATATTCAGCTGGATCATCCTTCAGAAATGGCTTTGGGAGTTCACCTGTTGCAATTTAATGAAGCGTTGGATGCGATGGCGCGGGAGTTATTGCCTAATCGTCTCACCGACTATCTTTATGGTCTTGCGGAAAAGTTTCATGCTTTTTTTCGAGACTGTCGTGTAGAGGGATCTGAACAGCAGGATTCTCGCCTACTACTCTGTGAAGCTGTTGCCCAGACCATGCGGGCTGGATTGGAGCTTTTAGGAGTTCATACTGTTGATAGAATGTAATATATACCCAAACAAATTC
>JAAKFL010000010.1 GCA_011065065.1 Chlamydiota bacterium
AATAATGAGATTCTCTCTGAGTTCTCTGCGACCTCTGTGGTGATTTATATGCAAAAGTCTACGAGAAACCTATTTTCATGTAATTGATAATCAAAAAGATATGGTTCAGCGGGAACTTCTGTAAGTTTACGGAATTAAAGTAATTTTTAACATCAAGAAGCCCCTGCAAATAAGGGGCTTGCTCCACTGCCAATTGATCAAAAGCTTCGTTCTCGTGGCGGAGGCCCAAAATTGGGGGAAGGAAGAGTGTATCCTGCTGCTGGTTCCATAAAATCCGATCTAATTAACATCTTGATAATTGGCAATTTTTCTCTTGAATTTGATTGTCAATCACGATATTCTTGTATTACTTATATCTAAGGAGATTCTCTATGGCAAAACGAGATGTGATCATTGCTGGTAACTGGAAAATGTATAAGACGATTCCTGAGGCGGAGAATTTTGTTGAACGTCTCGCACCAGCGATTAATGATATCCCCATCGAGGTTTATTTAGCCGTGCCCTATACAGCCTTATTTTCGGTGGCTCAAAAGGCAGAGGGGTCTAAGATTACCGTAGGGGCTCAGAATATGAACGATGCTAGTGAGGGAGCCTTTACTGGTGAGATTGCGTCGAAGATGCTGACCGATGCTGGGGCTAAATTTGTGATTTTGGGCCACTCGGAAAGGCGACAGCTTTTTGGGGAGACCAATGAGTTTATCAATCGCAAAGTGAAGACTGCTCTGGAAAGTTCTTTGGTTCCGATTCTTTGTGTGGGGGAGACATTAGATGAGCGCAATGCGGGTCAAACTGATGAAGTGGTCCGGCAACAATTGACCGAGTGTTTGGATGGGGTGACTCCGGAGAATATCGATAGTTTGATTGTGGCTTATGAACCTGTTTGGGCTATTGGAACAGGAGAGAATGCCACACCTGAAGATGTCCAGGAGGAGCATAGTTTTGTGCGCAAGGTACTGGAGGATTTATTAGGCAAGAAGGTGGCTGACAAGACTGTGTTGCAATACGGAGGTTCGGTAAAGCCTGGCAATGCGAAGATTTTGATGGATCAACCGGATATCGATGGGTTGTTGATTGGGGGAGCGTCGCTTTCGACAGAGACGTTTGCAGAGGTGTTGGAAAATGTATCCACAAGCAAGTTAAACATTTAAATAATAGGTATTTTGATGATGATTCTATTTTTCTTTTCAATTTTTCTTTTTGTCTTGGTCTGTGTGATGCTGGCAGGTGTCATTATGGTGCAAGAAGGGAAAGGTGGTGGTTTGGGAGCTTCCTTTGGGGGGGACTCGGGCGATTCACTTTTTGGAACATCGACAGCGGATGTGTTGAAGCGTTTTACTGGTTGGTTGGCTGTGATTTTTCTTATTGGATGTGTGATGCTGTCACTTTGGACCGAAGTTTTGGGACGCAATGGCAGTGGATCTACGCCTTACGATACTGAGTACTTCGAGTAATCAGAATCTTTTTTCATAAACCATTTAAAAAACATCCTGTCCATCCTGACTATCCTTTTATCCTGTTATCATGCGCAAATAAACAGGATAAAAGGATAGTCAGGATGGACAGGATGTGCATATATTCCGATAGACGCCACTAGAAGTCAGACGGCTGTTTGCCATTCACCGTCAATATCTTTAAAGTGAATTGATTCGTCATTTATTTTTTCTTCTAAATTTGCAATTTTTCTTAACGTTTTTACAATTTTACCATTTTGATCACTCACATGTTCGCGATAAAGCAGTCTCAGTAAGATTTCGGAGGGTTTTGGTATGTTTGTCTTCCCTCTTTCCCATCTATGAACTGTTTGTTCAGTGGATCCCAGAAGACTAGCTAAAGTACTTTGAGATATCAGCATCTCATGCCTTAAGAAACGAATTTCTTCTCCTGATAGTTTTCTTTTTGTTGTCACAAGAGCAAGGCCAATCGCAGTATGTAACCCATCAATATTATTGATTGAGACAGCCTTTCCACGGGGAGTTTCTTTATAACGAAATCCATTTTGAAGATAGATGTTTGATAATCCACATTCTGTGTAATGGTATGAACGTTTCATCATAAATCCTTACTCATATAACTGTTACAATTTCTAAGTCGTCTTTATTGACGACCACCACAACTTGTACCTCACGACCTGCGGTATACCGTATTAATTTAATCCGCCAATCACCGTATTTATCTAATGTTGGCCCATCAATACCTTTACCGTTTCGCAATACGTCAAAAAGTTGACGTGTGCTTACCTTTCTTTGCTTCATTCGAAGCTGAACATGAGGATTATCCCAAAACACATTTGATGAGTCCTGGGCGAGCAAATGAGTGCGTTGGACCAACTCTTCTAATGATTCTTTAAGCGTATTGGGTTTAGGAAAAGGTAATATGTTGCTCATCTATGCCCGTTACTCTTATTTTAGATAAGAAAATTTAACCTGTCAAGATGATAGGTTAGATTAGGGGCTATTTTTTGTCAAATCCCCTATCATCGTGACCCATCAGTATGATAGGTCACGATGATAGGGTTAGTACCCTATCAACTTTATTTTGCCAAGTGGGGCAGCGTGAAAGCTCCCGCGATTGAACGATCGTAAGTGGATCAATATTATCCAATATGGACCCACTTACGATCGTTCAATCCCGGGGCTTTGACGCAGTCCCACTTGGCAAAATAAAGTTGATAGGGTACTAGGTTATTATCTGCGGGAATCTGTGTTTATCTGCGGCTTTCATTGGCTGCCGAGTTCTTTTTTGATGCTGCGGAGCTCACTCTCGATTTCTTTGCGTTTTTCCCCCTGAATGCGATCGATCATCAAGACTCCGTTGATATGATCGTTTTCATGCATGACACATCGTGCTTCCAATCCCGAAAGCTCCTCCGTAAACACATTGCCTTTGAGATCCATCGCTTCTACCTTAACGCGGTAAGGGCGAATAACAGGAATATAGATTTTGGGAATGGAGAGACACCCTTCATCTCGTTCCCAGGCTTCGGCGCTAGGTTCCGACAATTTGGGATTGATATAGACTTTTATGGTTCCATCTTCCCATTGATCTGGGTCGTCTTTTGAGGGGTAGGGGACTTTGGTGATGAAAATTCGTAACTCCCGATTGACTTGGGGAGCAGCGAGGCCTATTCCATTCTTGTCTTCAAGGGTCTCAATCATGTTATTCACAAATTCGCGAATTTCATCATCGAATTCTTCGACATCTTTACATTTCTTTCGTAGAATAGGATTGCCGTAATAGGCTATTGGTAATTTCATTTTTAACCCTTTTGCAACTATTATAATAGGAATCCTAATATGAAAACAACTGAAGAACTGGCTTGTACCTTGTGCCAATTGCCGGTTTCGCAGAGAGGGCTGATCGATGATGAGCTCCCTTTTTGTTGCCATGGCTGCCAGGCGGTTTACCGGATCTTGGAGTCCCAGGGGCATCTTCAAAATTATCAAGATCAGCCGGTTTTTCAGCAGGCAGTGAAATCGGGCCTGATCTCAAATCCTCAGCTCCTCGAAAAATTGCGAGAACGTTCAAAAGAGATCGATGGTTATGAGACCGAAAGGCTTCATCTTGAAATCGGGGAGATGTGGTGTCCCTCTTGTGCCGAGGTCATAAAACTGGTCCTCATGCATGAAAAGGGGGTGCGCAATTGCGTTGTGGACTACACCACCGACCTCGCTTCGATTGAATATTGTCCCCGGTTTTTGTCTAAGCAAAAGATTTTTGAAATCATCAAGAGTTTGGGGTATAGCCCTACAGAATTGTCCGATCGGAAAGGAAAAGCTTTACATTCACAACTATTATTGCGATTCATCATCGCCACTTTCTGTTCTTTGAATATTATGATGTTTTCGTTTCCTGTATATGCTACTTTTTTTGAATCGGATCCTACGAACTTGTCGACTCTTTTTGCTTGGTTTTCATTTTCGGCTTCGCTTCCGGTGCTTTTTTATTCTGCTTGGCCGATTTATCGAAGATTTTGGCATGCGTTCATCTTAGGTTTCATTGGGATGGAGGCTCTGATCACCATCAGTGTGGGTTCGGCATTTATTCTCTCCACCTACAACTTGTTTACAGGTGATAATCACATCTATTTTGATTCCATGTCAGTTGTCATCACCCTCTTATTATTAGGAAAGATCATCGAATCCAAAGCCAAATTTTCTGCAAAGGATTCTCTCCTTCATCTCACTCGCGCTCTTCCACGAAAAGGACGACAATATCATTCCGATGGATCCACATCATTTCGTCCATTGAAGGAAATTTCGATTGGCGATATTTTGGTGACGCATGCGGGAGAAAAAATCGTTTTGGATGGGACGGTTGTAAAAGGGGAGGGGGCAGCAGATGAGTCTTTGATGACGGGAGAGGTCATTCCTGTGAACAAAAAATCGGGAGACCCCGTCATTGCGGGATCAATTCTTCAAAGTGGTTCTGTTTCCTATCGAGTCACTGTCAACTTGGAAGGGTCAACACTACAGCATCTCATTGCTATGATTGAACAAGAGTTGGGTCACAAAGCCAAATACACACGTGCCGCTGATCGTATTGTTCAGTGGTTTGTTCCCTGTGTTGTTCTCATTGCGCTGATCACACTCTTCACTTTTCAGGAAGGATTTGTTCGAGCCCTCTCAGTTCTCCTGATTGCTTGTCCCTGTTCATTGGGAATTGCTGTCCCACTTGTTGAATCGCGGTTGATTCACAAGTTAGCCTCGATGGGAGCCATTGTGCGGAATCGGGGATGTTTGTCTCTCTTGGGAAAAGAGTCCTGTTACATATTTGATAAAACCGGAACTGTGACTGAAGGGAAATTCACAGTTCTTTCCGGGCTGCAACATCTCACATCACAAGATCGCTCCGTTTTAAAATCCATGTGTCAAAGTTCTGCACATCCTATATCGCAAGCCATTGACCAATCACTTCAAGATACTCCCATACCCCTCAATACTTTTCAGAATTTTCATGGGAAAGGACTTAAAGCCACCGTCAATCAAAACACTTACCTCCTGGGATCCAAAAAATTCATATCTGCTCCCGATGCCTCCCCGACAGCCGAGATCATCACTCATGTTTATTTTGCAAAAGATGATCAACTCTTGTCGACGATTGCTTTGGGGGATCACATATGTCCTGAAGTACCCAAATTAATAGAATCACTTCCTCGAACTTACCTAATTTCCGGAGATGCCCGATCCACAGTCTCATCGGTAGCACGAGCGTGTCGATTTTCAGATTACCGTGCAGAATATCATCCATTGGAAAAAGGGGAATTTGTCGAAAACCAACGCAAACAAGGAGAGGTGGTTTGTTTTATAGGGGATGGGTTGAATGATGCTCCGGCGATAGCTGGAGCGAACATAGGGATTTCAGTGGCATCGGCAGCGGACATGTCGATTCAAGCCTCGGACATCTTACTCACAACGGATGATCTTACAATTCTTCAAGAATTAAGGAAGCTTGGCTGTTTAGCACGTCGTCGCATCATGCAGAATTTGTTTTGGGCCTTTGGGTATAATGTGGTGGGGGTTGGTTTAGCGGTGGCGGGGATGTTGTCGCCGATATATGCCGCTGGTGCTATGGTGTTGAGTAGTTTGATCGTGATTTTGAATGCGCAGCGACTTAGGAGTTTTAACCGCGAAGATCGCGAAGACCGCGAAGATGCTCGAAGATTTGTCTTGAAGTAAAATCCTTAAGAATCAGAAACTGCTTTTTTGCAAATGGAGGATTTGACTTTGTATCTTAAACATAAATTAGATGACAGAACAGAAAAATTGATGAGTATGATTATTGGTGCCGCTATTGAAGTTCATCGTGGTTTGGGTCCAGGATTTCTGGAAAAGGTATACGAAAATGCTTTGTCAGTTGAATTCAGGTTACGAAATATACCGCACTTACTTCAAACACCTGTAACAGTGACTTATAAAGGACAAAAGGTGCAAGGTCAGGTACTTGATATGATTGTTGACAATAGAGTGATTATCGAATTAAAAGCAGTTGAAAAGATCAATTCTGTTCATGAAGCCCAACTTCTTTCTTATTTGAAATCAACTGGAATAAATGCAGGTCTATTGATTAATTTTAGGGAAAAGCTAGTGAAGGATGGTATCAAACGATTTGTAAGGTCAAAACTACCCTATACTAAATAACATTGATTGATCTACATCTTCGCGCATCTTCGCGATCTTCGCGATCTTCGCGGTTAAAATGTCCTAAGCAGGTTGGGCTTCCTCCTCCTCCTCAAACTCTAAACCCACCGCTTCCTCATCCACCCACTCCAATATCACCTTCCCACTCTCACCTTTCATCATGACGTCAAACCCCTTCTGGAAATCCTCGATAGGATACCGATGTGTCACCACAGGCTCTACATCCAATCCCTCCTGCAACATCTGCGCCATTTGCTCCCATGTCTTAAATACTTGTCGTCCATATATTCCTTTCAAGGTCAACATTTTGAAAATCACAAGATTCCAATCAATGGAAATACCAGGCGGAAGAAGCCCCAACAATCCCAATTTTCCTCCGGGCTGCAACGTTTCCAAACTCTGTGTCAACGCTTGTGGACTTCCCGACATCTCCAAAGCAACGGCAAATCCTTCTTGAATGCCCAATGTCTCCATGACGTTGGAAAGGTTTTCCTTATGTACATTGACAGTCGCTGTGGCTCCCATTTTCTTCGCCAACTTTAAACGCACTTCGTTTACATCAGTGATGATAACATTCCGGGCACCCAGGTGTTTGGCAATTCCTGCGGCCATGATTCCAATGGGGCCGGCTCCAGTAATGAGCACATCACGATCGGCCAAATTAAAAGACAATGCTGAATGTACGGCGTTTCCCAATGGATCAAATATGGCGGCCACTTCGTCGGAAACTCCTTCTGGTATTTTAAACACATTGGTCGCTTTTAACGGAAAGTAGTCAGCAAAACAGCCGTGAGTGTGTATGCCGATCACTTGTGTTTTTGGACAAAGATGACTGCGGTTCGCTAGGCAGTTAGGACAGACTCCACATGTGATATGCCCCTCTCCACTCACTTTTTCTCCGACGGAAACGTTCTTGACATCCGATCCCACTTCGACAACTTTTCCCATAAATTCATGGCCGATGACAAGCGGAGTCGGCACAGTTTTTTGCGCCCAGGCGTCCCATTTGTAGATGTGGATATCAGTACCACAGATCGATGTTTTGAGCGGTTGAATGAGAACTTCGTCACTTTTGATTTGAGGAACAGGAACATCTTCCAAGAAGATTCCAGGGCCGGGAGCTCGTTTCACTAAAGCTTTCATGCGATCACCCCCAACTCTTTTCCCACCAACTCAAATGCAGAAATAGCTTTGTCGAGATCTTCACGCGTGTGGGCAGCAGACATTTGCGTCCGAATTCGGGCTTCCCCTTTTGGAACGACAGGATAAAAAAATCCAATAACGAAAACTCCATGCTCCAAAATCTTTTGGGAGAAATCTTGTGCTAACTTGGCATCTCCTAACATCACCGGAATGATCGGATGATTTCCCGGAATCAGTTGAAATCCAAGCACCGTCATTTTCTCGCGAAA
The DNA here is from genome assembly GCA_011065065.1 of Chlamydiota bacterium. GTDB lineage: Bacteria > Chlamydiota > Chlamydiia > Chlamydiales > SLFE01 > JAAKFL01. Next base: position 7,550 of record JAAKFL010000010.1, read on the forward strand.
ATAACGACTATTTTCTTCTAGTTTTAATCTAAGTTCGTTACCTGACTGAATGAGCTCCAAGACTTTCAGCGAAGCCCCCACAATTGACGGAGCCAATGTGTTGGAAAACAGATAAGGTCGTGATCTTTGTCTTAACATCTCGATAATTTCTTTGCGCCCTGATGTGTAGCCTCCGGATGCACCACCAAGTGCCTTTCCCAGTGTTCCCGTCACAATATCGACACGTCCCAAAACATCACAATGTTCAATCGAACCTTTTCCCCCTGCTCCCATAAATCCCACAGCATGGCAATCATCAACCATCACCAAAGCTCGATACTGATCTGCTAGATCACAAATCCTTGCCAAGTTTGCAGCCACACCATCCATTGAGAACACACCATCAGTTGCAATGATTCTATAACGAGCCCCCTCTGACTCTTTCAACTGTCGCTCCAAGTCATCCATATCCAAGTAACGGTAACGCTTTGCTTTACATAAACGGATGCCATCGATGATGCTGGCGTGATTCAGTCGATCGCTAAACACGGCATCTTCTTCTCCTAACAAAGTCTCAAAAAGACCTCCGTTGGCATCAAAACAAGAAGCATAAAGAATGGTGGCATCTGTTTGCAGAAAATCTGATAACTTTCTTTCCAATTCATGATGGATCGTTTGTGTTCCGCAAATGAAACGAACAGAAGACATCCCAAAACCATATTTCTCTAAACTTCCTTTAGCCGCCTCAATTACTTCAACATGGTTATCGAGTCCCAAATAGTTATTGGAGCAGAGGTTGATCACCACTTTTCCAGAAGAAAGAGTGATCTTTGCCCCTTGAGGTGAGGCAATCTCCCGTTCACGCTTATAAAGTCCTTGGGATTCAATCTCTTGTATCCGAACTTGCAGATGCTCTAAGAATGTCTGATCCATACTCCGTATATATCAAATTAAAATTTTAAATTAAGGAAATCATCTGCGTACATCTGTGTGTATCAGCGTCTAATTTCTGGCCAAAAGATCAAAAAACGTGTATAATCTTCACTATGATTGTTTTAGGAATTGAAACCACATGTGATGAAACGGCTGCGTCTGTAGTCCGTGAAGGCAAAGAGATCCTTTCCAATGTGATTTCTTCGCAAATCGAACTGCATCAGGCATTTGGAGGTGTCGTGCCCGAGTTAGCCTCGCGTCAGCACGCCCATGTCATTCTCCCCATTATCGACCAAGCTCTCTCTGAAGCTAACATGACGATCAACGATATTGACCTCATTTCCGTTGCCAAAGGGCCGGGGCTTATTGGACCTTTGATGATTGGAATCAATGCTGCGAAGACCTTGTCTTGGTCTACTGGGATTCCTTTTATCGGAGTCAACCACATTGAGGCGCATCTTTATGCCGCGCTGATGTCTCATCAGCATGAAGTGCCTTTTCCTTCTCTCGGAGTTGTCTTGTCCGGAGGCCACACATCCCTTGTCTTGATGAATGGTGTTGGGAATTATCACGTGATTGGTCAGACCATTGACGACGCTGTGGGGGAAGCCTTTGACAAGGTGGCGAAAATACTTGGATTGCCTTATCCAGGAGGCCCTGAAATCGAGCGTCTGGCAAAAATGGGTGATCCCTCTCGGTATTCCTTCAAATCCGGTCGGGTTAAAAATCGCCATTACGATTTTTCATTCAGTGGTTTGAAAACTGCGGTCCTCTATGCAGCAAAAGGAGCTCAATCGAAATACGATTCGAAATTATTGATTCAAGAAGAAGACAAACCGCACATTGCCGCATCATTTCAACAAGCGGCCTTGACAGACATCGTCAAAAAATCGGTGAAAGCGGCGCACGATTATCATTGTAGTTCAGTGGTTTTGGGGGGAGGAGTGACCTGTAATCAGCGATTACGAGAAATGTTTGTGGAAAATGAGCCCAAGATCCGCTATTATTGGCCATCAAAAGGATTAAGCTTGGATAATGCAGCGATGATCGCGGGGCTGGGATATGAAAAGTATCGCATGACTCAAAAGGGTGATCCCCTCGATCTCGAAGCTTCGACATCTCTGAAGTTTTAGGAGACTACATGACCGAAAAAAAACCGACGACGTTTTCTACAAAAATTGACATATATCTTGCTGATAAAATGCAGCAAGATCTTCTAGATCAAGGATTTGACATCACAAGGCCGAATTACACGATCTTCAGTGCGAAAAAGCCAGGGCTTTCCTGTACCCTATATGAATCTGGAAAGTTGGTGGTTCAAGGAAAGAATCTGCATGAGTTTATGGAGTTCTATATTGAACCGTATATTCTGAAAGATTTTTCATTCACTCATGAAACACCACTTGACAATTCGCCTCGCATAGGCAGTGACGAAGCGGGAAAAGGAGATTTTTTTGGCCCCCTTTGTGTGGCGGCGGTGTTTGCAGAAGGAGATATGGTCAAACGACTTAAGAAAATTGGAGTGCGTGATTCGAAAGGAATGAATGATAAAAAAATTATCGAATTGGCTAAGTCGATTGAGAAAGAGTTTCCTCACCATATCGTCAAAATCAATCCCTCGAAATACAACGAACTTTATGCCAAGTTTTCCAACCTCAATAATCTCCTTGCCTGGGCTCATTCCGCTGCCATCATGAACCTTGTGGATGAGACAGGATGTGAAAAAGTGATTGTGGATCAGTTTGCTGCAGAATTTGTCATGGACCGCGCCATGAAAGGAAAACATCCTGGGATCGAATTGATTCAAAGACATCGAGCTGAAGAAGATGTTGTGGTGGCTGCCGGTTCTATCCTTGCACGCAAGACTTTTGTCGAAGGAATTGCGGCCTTAGGCAAGCAGTATGGAATGACTTTTCCGAAAGGCGGAGGCAAGCAGACACTTGAAGTGGGACGGGAGTTTGTCAGTCGTTTTGGGGCTGAGGAGCTTTCACAAGTTTGTAAGTTGCATTTTAAAAATCGAGATGCCATTTTGCAGTAAGACCCCCAGGATGAGGTATCAATATGCGTTTAGTTAGCTTGATGATTGTAGCCGCTATCTTTATCATTGCGGCGATGTTTATTTCGACAAACTTATTGCAAGTTGTGACTGTTGAGGACCCTGATCTTCTGATTGATCCTCAAGATGTGAGAGGAATGGTTGTTGTTCATCGGGGTGTTCCTTATACTTTGAATTTTTCTCAACAAAAATCCATGATGTCCATGCTGAATCAAATGCAAGAAATTGGAGAGCCGGAAGAATACAAGTCGGGAAAGGCCTTGCCTTTTGATCAGCTGATTATATATCATTTTGATACTCCTGACGATATTGTCAGGGGAAAAGGGCTTGAAGGGGATTGGAATGTTTTGACTTTTGATACCGGAGATTACAGACGGTTTCTTTCCAATCGCCCACGCCGTGAATTTATGCCTGTATTGAAGCAAGCGTATGCACCTTGACCTATACTTTTGAACTTTAATGGGTATATGCTAAAGTACCTCAGAATTCAAGACATGATCCTGATCGAAAGTCTCCAAATCCCCTTTGAGGCTGGGTTTAATGTATTATCTGGTGAAACCGGTTCGGGGAAATCAGCTTTGATGACAGCTCTTGCCCTGATCCTGGGAAAACGGGCGGAATCTAACATTTTGCGTAAAGGAGTGACAAAAGGGAAGGTCGAAGGGATTTTTGACACCTCTCCAACAGTCTCCAAAATGCTCGATGAATATGGAATCACATCCAGCGATGAACTCATCATCCGCCGTGAAATTTTCAATTCGGGAAAATCGCGAGCCTTTATCAATGATCAACCTGTCACGCTTACTCTTCTTAAACAGATCGGTGAATACCTCGTAAAGTTTGTAGGGCAGCACGCGAACCAACAACTATTATCCATAGACACACATCGCGAACTTCTCGATCGTTACGGAGAAAGTGCTGTGGAGCCGTTTTCAAACTGTTTTCATGAACTCTGTAATCTTGAGAAAAAACTGAAAAGTCTGCAACAAAACGAAGCCACAAAACAAAAAGAAATCGAAATTTGTCGTTTAGAAATTGAAGAAATAACATCCATCGATTGCAAGACAAATGAGGACGATCATCTCTTCGCGGAATATACCATATTAACTCAAGCTGAAGAATTTCAAGAAAAATGTCATGAACTCACACAAGCATTATCAGGTGACACATCGATCACTTCACACTTAAACGGCCTGAAACATACGTTTGAGGAACTTTTAAAGATCGATCCGTCTTTGAATGAACATTATCAAACGTATCAACAAAGTATCATTGAGCTGCAAGAAATCAGTCACGTTTTAACACGTTCGATGACATCGCATGAATACTGCCCTTCACGTCTTTCTCAAGTGAATGATCGACTTTCTGAATTACATAAACTCAAAAGAAAATATGGGAAAACGCTCGACGATGTGATGGCCTATTGCGAAGAACAAAAAGAGCACCTAGACCACCTTGAGAACGGTGATTTGCACATTGAAGCTTTAGAAAAAGAAATTTTAAAAAAGAAAAAAGAGTGTGACACACACGCAAAAAAACTGACAGCCGAACGGCAAAAAGCTGCGCAGCATTTAGAAAGCGAAATCATGCATCACTTTAAAGCCTTAAACATGTCGCGAGCGCAATTCCACGTAACATTAATACCTTCTCCGCGGACACAATTTGGAGATGAGAAAATTGAGTTCTTTATGAGCCCAAACATAGGTGAGAAGCGGGTTTCAGTGACAGAGTGTGCGAGTGGTGGTGAGTTAGCGCGCCTCATGTTATCCTTTCAAGTTTTGCTTGCAGGAAAAGAAGAGATCCCATGCATTGTGTTTGATGAGATTGATGCGAACATTGGGGGAACGACAGCCGTTTCTGTTGGCGCCAAATTAAAAGAGATTGGGTCGAAGCATCAGGTTTTGTGTATCACACACTTTCCTCAGGTGGCTTCACAAGCCGATTTTCATTTACAGATCAGTAAAGAGGAGATAGATGGACGGACGCTGACTTTGGTGCAGACGTTGGATGATGAGCTGCGGAAGCGGGAGCTCGAGCGCATGCACGGCTTAGTGCCTTTATAGCCGCAGATGAACACAGATCTACGCAGATAGCCGTGGATGAATTTTTAACGCAAAGAAGCAAAGACACAAAGCCGCAAAGATTGTTTTGCATGTCCGTTAAATAAGTAAAATATACCAAGATTAATAAACCTAAAGGAGTTTTATTATGATTACATTAACTGGAACAGATATTTTAAATGCAGCAACATCTGGAGCACAATATGCTGCCATTGCGATTCCAGCTTTCCTAGTTTCCACTGCTGTGAACAAGCTCGCCCATAAAATATTTAGTGTAGAAGATGATTGGGATTTAGCTCCATCACTTGTTATCAAAGCTTGCGCAATTGTAACAGGTATGCGTGTAACAATGGCGATTGCACCGGAAGTAGCACTTAATAGTTTGCTCAAGTTTAATATTTCATTATTCATTATTTGTAATATTTGTAATTTATAATTCAGAATTCAAAAAAGCCAATCTTTGCGACTTTGCTTCTTTGCTTCTTTGCGTTAAAAATTATTAAGACATCTCTGCACCCACTACTTCAGCAGCCGCAGCCCGTTTAAGATCACCAACACCGTCACCCCAACATCCGCAAAAATCGCTAACGCCAAATTGCCGTGCCCTGTCAACGCTAATCCCACAAAGACCAGCTTGACCATCACCGCCCAAAAGGTATTGAACCGGATAATCCGATTCGTCCGCCTTCCAAGCTTCACAATTTGAGGAATCAAGTTCAGTCGATCATTCAATAAGACAATGGATGCTGATTCTATCGCCGCATCGCTTCCCAATGAGCTCATGGAGATCCCTACACTAGAAACCGCTAGGGCCGGCGAATCATTGACGCCGTCCCCCACCATCCCGACAACACGATACCGCTGAATCATCTCTTTGACACTGTTGACTTTATCCTCCGGCAATAATTCCGCATGAACCTCGTCAATCCCTAAAGCATCCCCAACGGTTTTTGCCACAATTTCGTGATCTCCGGTCAACATCGCAGATTTAACTCCCATCGAATGAAGTTTCTCAATCAGCTCGGGACTTTCGTCGCGTATGGTATCGGAAAGGGCAATCAATCCTGTAATCTCATGTTCACTACTGATCACAATGACCGTCTTTCCCTCCCGCTGTAAACTTTCGATTTTTTCTATAATTTCTTCCGGGACAGAGTGCTCTTCTAAGATAAATTTCAATTTTCCCACACAGCGATGGCCACTTTCACAGACTGTACAGGTTCCACGGACTCCTTTTCCCATAAAACTTTGAAAGTCAGTGGATTCATGAAGGTCTAAGTGGCGTGCTTTGGCGGCTGTGACAATGCTTTCGGAGAGAGGGTGCTCGGAATATTTTTCAATCCCTGCTGCACAACTTAAGACTTCATCTTCAGAACTCTTTCCAAAGGCAATCACATCAGTGACATGGGGTTTTCCTAAGGTAAGAGTTCGGGTTTTGTCAAAAGCCATGGCTTTAACATGACCAATTGTCTCTAAGTAGCGACCCCCTTTTATGAGAACTCCTAAAGAAGAAGCCTTTCCTACAGCTGAGTAGATGGAAATGGGAGTCGAAATTACGAGGGCACAAGGACATGCAATGACCAGAAGAGTGAGTGATTCGAAAAACCAGAGATCGAAGCTTTCGCCGAAAAACAAAACGGGGATAGCCGTTAACCCAATGGCCATGAGCATGATGGTCGGAGTATACACGCGGGCGAACGATTCGATAAACTTTTGAGTCTTAGCTTTTGACTTTGTTGCCTCATATGTCAGTTGCTGGATTTTAGAGAGCGTGGAATCTTGGGGAAGTGCCGTCACTTTCACTTCCAAGTATCCTTGATTGTTTAACGTTCCCGAATATATAGCGTCGCCGGGAGACTTATCGCGGGGAATGGGCTCGCCGGTAATCGTGGATTCATCAACAGAGGACAAACCTTCAACCACTTCACCATCAATCGGAATCATTCCTCCCGGTTTAATCACGACAATATCTCCGAGCTTGATACTAGAAAGTGAAACAGGCTTCTCTTCTCCTTTGACTGTTAATTCTTTAGGCATCTGATCGACTAAGATTTTCAGCGCTGATTTGCTTTTCAGGATTCCTAAATCTTCCAGCTTTTCCGCCAAAGTGTACAGGACAATCACCACAGCAGCTTCTTCATACTTTCCCAAATAGAGTGCCCCGCATACAGCAATGAGCATCAAGAGGTTGATGCTTTTGAAGTTCAGGGTAAAAAGGGCCTTGAACCCTTCGAAGAGAGTGTGGTATCCGATTACGAGAATTAAGAAGATATAGAACGGAAGGGCAATAGTATCAGGGAGAGTGATCCCGATCAGTGAGAGGAGTTCAAGTGTCACAACAAACACACTTGAAAAGAATAACCACAAGAATTTTCTATCGTTCCAGATCATGAACTCACAATACTTTTGATCCGGTAAATAATCAAAGAATTTTACAGGATGTACAGGATCGTAAAACGGCAGGATAGACAGGATATAAGAGGTAAATCCTGTCTATCCTGTTGGTTTACCATCCTGTATATCCTGTTTTTGTGTCATTCAAATGATGTGTCCAATAAATCATAGATATTGACTAATCAACTTCACATCAGTATGATTTTCCTAAAAACCACGAGGCTCATGTGAAATTTCTTAAGCACTTATTTTTCTGCATATCACTCACACTCACTTCGTTACATTCCCAAGATGGAACCTTCGGGGGAACTCCCTCTTTCGAACCAGATGATAGTATCCCATGGATCGATGAATCTGCTGAAGAAATGCCCGTCAAATCATTTGGTCAGTTTGATATTGATTATGAATCCATTTTCGATTCTCATTTCAAAAATTCGGATTTCGCCAATCAGGAGATGGGATTTGGCGAAGGGAACATTATCCTGAGTTACACACGCTTACTCACTAAAGACCAAGGGTATAATGTCGGGGGCGGGTACACGAAGACTACGATCTTTTGGGATGATAACCCTTTCTTTAACCAAGATAACTTTGACACTTTGAACTTTAGCCTCAATGGTTTTACAAAATGTTTCAACTGTCTTGAATTGAAAGGCGGCGCCTCTATCTCCATAGACACTCATCAATGGGCTTGGGACTACAACTTCTACACATTGACAGGCTGGGGGCGTTACGTCTGGAACACGCGGTTTTGTGGAGATGTGGGGATAAATTTTGGGGCCACATCCCGGTTGGGACTTAAAAGAGGATATCTCTATCCTATTTTCGGTGTGGACCTTACGCCTTGGGAGGACCTACAGATGAATCTCATATTTCCCACCGACATGGCGGTGATTTATCGAATCGCCAAGTACTGGTCGCTCGATCTAAGAGGAAAACTTTTGAACTCGCGAAGGCGGTTAGATAAAAACGAAGTCTTGTCACGTGGGTATTTTGACTATATTAGTTCCGGAATCGAACTCGGTTTAAACTTTGAGTGTGATCCTTATGCTGCCGCGAATTTTCATGTCGGGACAACTTTGGGCAATGGAGAGTTGCGTGTCTCGAATACTGATGATCTTGATGCTAGGGAACTTAAGATATCAGCAGCTTTGTATATAGGCGGGAAAATTTGGTTTAGGTTCTAATAAAAAAAAAGTTTTTTTCCGGATGGAGTTTTTTTTATTGCATTGATTAACCCTCTTGTGTAAATTCATGTGTAAATAGTAATTCTATTGCTATTGTTATTTTAGCGCTTGCAAAATAGAACAAACAAGAAAAAGGAGTGACTATAATGTCTCGTCTAAAAAATGGAGTTAACAAAGCGGTAGCTTTTTCTGCCACTTTGTTGATGATGACAGGGATGGTTAGCTCAGCATCAGCAGCTTGGGACGCATGTTGTCCTGACCCATGCTGCCCAGTTGATTGCTGTGAAATGCCTGATTATACCCTGTATGTTGATTTCCTTTACTGGCAAGTTCATCCGGAAGGATTAGAGTTTGCTCGTCAGGGTGGAGTTAGTGCAAACACAAGTAGTGTTGTATCTGAAAGAGGCTGTATCTTCACACCTGAGTGTGAGTTTGAGCCTGGATTTAGGGTGGGTGCCATGATTGATCTTGGTTGCTGCAACTGGGATTTTTATGCGCAATATACCTATCTTTGTGAAAAGTTTGGAAAAGAAGTCGCTAGTGATACTCAAACAGCTGCCGGTGCAGACATCGATCCATTCATTTACAACCTTGGTGGTTTAACTGATGTGACGACTGCTCGAGGTGACTGGGATTCTCATTTGAACGCATTGGACTTCGGTTTAGGACGTACATTTGAGGTGAACTGCTGCTTCGACTTCCGTCCACACTTAGGTTTCAAAGCCACATGGCAAGAACTTAAGTATACGGTGACTTATGATCGTGTTGTGACCACAATAATAACAAACCGCGATGTGCTTCACTTCAAAACTGATTTCGATGGAATCGGTCTTCGAGGTGGATTTGATGCGGCTTGGAGATTCAGCCCTTGCTTCAGCATCGTGGGTGGATTTGCAGCGAGTGCTGTTTACTCTGACATCTGCTCACACCGTAATGATACACGTTTCGTGCTCACAAATGGTACTGCAGACGCAGGTGTGCAGAACGTTGATCTTAAAGTTGATCACTGCGTCTTGGTTCCTGTATTGGAGCTATTGTTAGGAATCCGTTGGGATTCACGCGTATGTGATTGCTATGATATGTTCGTTTTCGTTGGTTGGGAAAACCAAGTATGGTGGGATCTTAACCGCTATATTTTATTTGGTGCTTCTTCCAATAATAATAACATTGAATTCGGACCACATGGTAACCTAACTTACCAAGGTTTGACAGTTCGAGCAGGAATGGGCTTCTAATTTCCTGATCAACTGATCGATATCATTAGGGCTTGGTTGCAAAACCAAGCCCTTTTTTATTCCTCATTATAATTAAAGATTGATCATTGAGTCTTCCTGTGGTAAATTTATTCCAGCGAAACATTTTGCTAACACAATTCAACTAATGAACAAGGAGACATCGCAATGCTAAATGAAAAAATTGGAGGACTGCTGAACGTGCCATTTAAGAAATGGTTCACAGTTTCGTTGACGCTTTTTACGACTGTAGGATTTATGAATGTTGCTTTGGCAAATTATGACGACTGTTGTCAAGATCCTTGTTGTTGTGAAACAGCGAATTTCACTTTGTATGCTGATTTCATTTACTGGCAAGTACGTCCGGATGCCACAGAGTTTGTGAGACAAGGTGGTATCAGTGGAAGTGTTTCACAGGAGACTTCAGAAGAGGGTAAAGTCTTTTCTGTTGGCTGTGATTTTGAACCTGGCTTTAGAATAGGAGCTATTTTTGATCTCAATTGCTGTGAATGGGATGCTTTTGCCCAATACACATTTCTCATTGAAAGAATGACTCATTCTGTGAATGTTGATTTTGGAGTTACGGGAGTGGCCCCTATAATTTTCAACCTGGGCGGCCTTACAGATGTTAATTTTGCTAAAGGAGATTGGCATTCGGATTTCAACGCCGTGGATTTTGGGTTCGGGCGTACTTTTGAAGTGAATTGCTGCTATGCTTTTCGCCCACACTTTGGTCTTAAAGCTACTTGGCAGGAATTTAAGTTTGATGTGACTTATGAACGTATTGTGAGTACCACTACTACAAACATGGATCGTATCCTCCTTCATTCGGAATTTGATGGAATCGGTCTCCGCGGAGGATTTGATGCGGCATGGAAATTCAGTTCTTCCTTCAGCTTTGTAGGTGGCTTTGCGGTGAGTACCCTGTATTCTGATTGGCACACTGAGAGAGTTGACTGGAGATTCATTGTTGTCGATGATGTTGGAGGTATTGGGGTTAAAAATGTTGATTTGAAACAACATTCTTGTATCTTAATACCAGTGGTTGAACTTCAAGCTGGTGTCCAGTTTGAAACAGAAACTTGTGACTGTTATAGAATCTTCGCAATGCTTGGATATGAGAACCAAGTGTGGTGGGGGGTGAATCGATTCATTTTATTCGGAAATTCAACGAATAACAATAATATTACCCACAGCTCAGGTAACTTAACCTTTCAAGGTTTAGTCTTAAGAGCCGGCGTAGCCTATTAATCATCGATTCTTTCAGAAGGCGTGAAAATTTTTTCATTTCCCGCCTTTTCTATTTCTCTATTTCAAATAATTTGTTGATTTGCGATGCTTCCTCGTGTATGTTTTATTCAGATAGTGAACAGAAAAAGGAGTATCTTAATGCTTAAGCGAAAAACGAATCAGTTATTGGCCGCTTCGATAGCCTTTTTGACAACAGCGGGGTTTATGGGTTCAGCGTCCGCTGCTTGGGAAGGTTGTTGCCCTGAAAATAGCTGTTACAGGAGTATGTGTGCCGGCTTGAATGGCGAGCTCTATTTAGACTTTATTTTGTGGCAAACGAATATTGATGGCACCGAGTTTGCGAGACAAGATGGAGATAGTGGGAGCGTGTCGAGTACCGTGACCAATGATGGAGCTATCCACGATGTTGGTTGTAGTTGGGATCCTGGATTCAGGGTTGGTATGTTGATGAATCTTGGCAAGTGCTGCTGGGATTTCCAGGTTCAATATACTTACCATTACGAGAGATTTGGTGAGTCTGCAGTAGTGACCTTTTTAGCTCCTACAGGTTTGGATGGTCTGATTTATAATAATGGAAACATGGAAAATATTACAGCAGCAGATGGAAATTGGGATAACAGGCTTCAAGTCTTGGATGTGGGATTGGGAAAGACATTTGAAGCTTGTGGCTGTTTTGAATTTCGTCCTCACTTAGGCATTAAAGCCACATGGCAAAAATTGAAGTATCGGGTGATTTATGATTTAGCTAACCTTGTGACGCAAAATGGAGTTCGGGATACTCTAAATTTCCGTACTGACTTTGAAGGAGTGGGTTTGCGTGGAGGATTTGATGTTGCATGGCAAGTATGCTCATGTATGAGAATCCTTGGAGGTGTTTCATTGAGTTCTGTTTGGTCGGAACTCTGTCTTCAACGAATAGATATTCGAGAGACCTTAACTGGAGGAGTGCCTTCTCTTCCTGTGATCAATGTCGATCTCAAAGAGAATGTCTGTGTCTTGGTTCCTGTTTTTGAGTTTAACTTTGGATTCCGTTGGGACACTTGCTTGTGTTGTCGTTATCCAGCATTTGTCTTTCTTGGATGGGAAAACCAAGTGTGGTTCGATTTGAATCGATTGATTCTGTTTGGTGCTAGCACGTTGTCTAGTAACTACGAGTTTGGACCACGGGGAAATGTTTCCTATCAAGGTCTTGTTGTCAGATTAGGGTCAGGATTTTAAACAACCTTTAAGGAGATTATATGCGTCAATTACTTGTTTTGCTCTTAACAGCAATATCCTCTCTTGCCGCTGAATATAAGGCGGCAGACTTTTCCAATTTATATGGGATGGAGGGGTTTAGTAAGGATCTTTTGTCCCAGCATTTTACACTGTATCAGGGGTATGTGAAGAATACCAATACCTTGAATGAGAAGATTGAGCAGTTGGTGAAAGCGGGAAAAGATCGGACTCCGGACTATGCGGGGTTGAAGAGGATGTATGGCTGGGAATTTGATGGCATGCGTCTTCACGAGTATTATTTTGAGAATTTAGGGGGCAGCGGAAAGCTGGACTCCGATTCCGATTTGTACAAAGCCATTGTCAAGCAATTTGGATCGTTTGATAAGTGGAAAAAGGACTTTGCAGCGACGGGGTTGATTCGTGGCATTGGTTGGGCTATTTTGTATGAAGATCGTCATACTGGGAAGTTGACGAATGTATGGATCAACGATCATAACCTAGGTCATTTAGCAGGGGCGAAGCCGTTAGTGGTGATGGATGTGTGGGAGCATGCATACATTACGGAGTATGGTTTGAATCGCGGGAAGTATATTGAGGCGTTTTTTAAGAACATCAATTGGAACGTCGTCCAAGACCGCTCTAAAGCTCAATAATTCCTTATTTTCCAATTCTATAAAGAGGGAGATGTTGAATCTTCCTCTTTTCATGTTTTAAAAAAAATAGATTTATTCTAAAATTCTTGTCATTAACATGCTTTAATAATTTTAACGCAAAGAAGCAAAGACACAATGCGTCTTTGTGTCTTTGCTTCTTTGCGTTAAAAAAAAAGTTCTAAGGGTATTCGACGCGCTTGATCCCGTTCTTGTCCGCCACTATCCTTACCTTCGTTATCTCAATCTTCTTCGGCTGATTCCCTTTTTCAATCGTCGTCTTCACAATAATATTCAAATGATACACCTTCGGTAATTCCCTCATCTTTAAATCTTGCGTCTCTTCCTCCAACATCCGATAGGGCGAATAGGGATTGCTGGCTTTATCCATAAAATGACGAATGTTGAATCGAAAAATGATGTTCAGCATAAATCTGCGCGTTTCTAATTCTGTTGGCTTACGGTGAATGCGCATCTTCTTCTGGTAATACAAAATACATTCAGGCCGCTTAAATGATTCAACCACACTGTGAAACTCAAGATTTCGAATGGCGTCGATTTCATGTGGCACCTCATCTTCCTCAATAAATGAAAACTTCTCTTTCAATACACCTAATACATGCTTATCATCCGGTGACCATATCTTGGTCGTATAATCCGAAAACCAACCCAAATGCCGGTGGTGAGTCATGCTTTTGATCCATTCCTTAATGCGATCCTTTAAGATATAAAGGAGGACAGTGATGATAATAAAGGGCTCGGAGTTCATGATAAAGAATTGTCCCTGCCAGACCCATAAAACAGTAAAAAATAGCATCGCAATTCCTGCGGCAACTGCTCCGATCACATTTTTATACCGTTGTCGCGGAGAAAACCGGTCAATCTTGAGTAAAAGGGCATTGAGGAAAAACTTGTCCAACAACCCTTTAGTATAGACAACTTTTTCTCCCTGTTCTTCAGTTTGGGAGGGCTCGATAGGTATTTCCGCCTGCGTACGCAATAAAAGTTCTGAAAGTCGTTTGTCTATGGATTTGAGTTTTTTTGTGGAATGTGTACGGACCCGTTCCAAGAGCTGGATCATGTATTGATCCAGGCTGTGATTCACGAAGAAGGTTAAATAACTAAAGTGTTCTTCGATGGAGGGGGAGCCCCACAGGTGATTCATTTCTGTTTTTATTTTTTCAAAAAATTCTAAAAAATTTTGAACGTCATCACAAAATTCATTCGCTTGGTTGACAAATTCGTCGTACTTTTCAAGACCAATAATCTGAGAAAGTTCTTGGCCTTTTTTTCGTATGGCACTTCGAAAAACATTCCCTAATAATTTTATCTCTTCTTGAACGAGTTCTTGATTTTCCTCTGTGATTTCTTTGTGTGAATAAATTTTGGCAATGGGAGAAGGAGCAAACGAGGGATCGGCAAGTTCTTTGAGCGTAAACATAGGGGTTTTGTAACGGATTAAATTCGTTTGATCGCGATAAAATTGTTTTGTGGTATAGGTGTCACTGTTGATTTGAAGAGCATTTGGAATATAAAAATAAAACTCTTGCGTATAGTCATTTGTTTTGACAGAAGGATCGGGCAGGAAGTCATACTTCTGCTCAAATTGCCATCGATCTCGAAAATAAATTTCATCGCCTTCCAGCTCATCAGAAAAATGTGTCATCGCTCAAATTTGGGTCGGGGTTGATTGATGATGTATTGCCCAACATCCATTGATTCTTTTTCATTGAGAACGGGGGTCATAAAGGGCATGTTCAGCCAAATGAACGGTGCCATTTTGTCAATATGACTCATTCCCGAGCCATCATTAAAGGAGTCATCTCCCCATAACGGAGGAATATCCAAAACTTGTTCTTCCATTGGCAATTTTGTTCCTTGTCCATTGTCAAGATGACAAGCGGCGCAATGAAGAGCGTACAGTTTTTTTCCATTGTCCGGATTGGGTTTGTAATCGTGGGTCATTTTCGGAAGACCCAACCACGGAAACTCTTTACGATCCTTTACCGGAGCAGATATCCAGTTGAGGTAGGCGAGGATTGCCTTCATTTTTGGTCCATCGACTGGAAGGGGTTTGCCATTGAGGCTTCTCTCGAAGCAGGCGTTGATTCTTTCCACCAAACTGACATCTCGCCCAGCTCTTTGGGAGTATCGGGGGTAGACGTAGGTGACTCCAACAAGAGAAATTGACCCGTTTTTTCCTCCCAATGTGTTCCCTGCTTGGAAATGGCAATTTCTGCAGTTGAGACGATCTCCGGCATATTCTTTGGCCTGTTTTTGTGTATCAATGAGAATTCGATATCCCTTCATCACCTCATCGCGAATTTCTGGAGGAGCCATTTCGGGATCTACAAGGACGATGTCCGGGTGTTTTTTGAGTTGCGGAGCAAATATTTCTTCTACATTCAAAGCGATCTCATTGGTGGTTAGGTCTTTAGGTCTGTGTTGTGTGATGGCGAAAAAGGAGCCAAGGCCAAAAACTAGGATTAAGAGCATAGAGTAGGGCCAAAGTTGTTTCAACACAGTGGGGAGCTCCTTGATGGGGATGAGATTCCACTCTCTTTTTAGGCAAAGGGGCCTTACAAATCAAGATTTAAACACAGGGTGTTGAATATGAACATTTTGGAGTGCGAAGGCTTGCCTTCGCACTTCTGAGTAAACTCAGCAGGGCTGGAAGCCCGACATTTGTCAGCCCAGTCTGTAGCGAAGCGGAGGGCTGGGAAAACGAACAAAAAAACATCAAAGCCCTGAAAGGGTGACACTGACCGCGGCATGTGCCACCCTTTCAGGGCTTTATATGATGTTTGAATGGTCCCAGGCCTCCGCTCCGCTACAGCCTGGGCTGACAAATGTCGGGCTTCCAG
>JAAKFL010000100.1 GCA_011065065.1 Chlamydiota bacterium
CTAACATGAAAAAAATACTTTTTTATCTTACCTTAGTCACTTTTAACATTACCTCTGCCAATGACATTCAACATGTCATTTCTGAAGTCTCAAAAGTGAAACCTAACCCAAATGAAACATCAATTTCTCGCAAACAGTACGACCAAAAAATTCAATCCGTTGCGGAATCCCTGGCCAAGTCAATCCAACAATATGCCAACATTCATGAATTTATTCTCGATGCCACAGGATCCCTCTATCCCCAATTTACAATCGGACCTGTAGGCGGTGACCTGTTCCAAGGTCTCATGGGGTCCGAAGTGTCTATCGTGCATTCCCCCCGCGGCGTCCCCATTGGCATTCTCAAAGTCTATCCCCACGACTTCCGACAATTTGCCGAAGAAGTCTGGGCGTTTACCCACTTAAATCACCTCAAATGTGACACCCTTCGTCCCCCTCACCTCTATGGGATCGGCGCCTCGACAGTGAAGGGTAAAAAAGTGCTGATGACGTTTCAAGAATATGCAACGGGGGAAACTTTAGATGACATGGTGAAGACCTATATGAAGAATCGTGAAGGATTCACCGAGTTGTGCCAAGCTTATTATTTAATGGGAAAAGCACTCGCAGAGCTCCATCAATCAAAGGTCGGAGCTGCGGCCCCTATGCACCCCATTTTTAAGGACTCTGCACAATATTATTTTACAAACGGCATCAAGTACTTAAAAAGCCATCCCGAATACCAAGTAGACATTCAAAAATTTTCTAAAAAATATCAAACCCTGTTCACCAAAATTCGAAAGACCCCGCATCATTATCGCTATTCCCATTTTGATGTTCACGGAGGAAATTACAAAGTCAATTTAGCGAATCTTCAGGTATGGATATTGGATTTAGAGCCGGCGGCCTATTCGATTGCCTCTCAAGGTGAGCCCATTGGAGTTTCAGCTCTTGATTATGTTCAAGCGATTGAAAATCTTAGAATGTACAAGATTTGGGGATTAGAAAAGAAGGACTACAAAACCATCCGCAATTCATTTAAGAAAGGTTACCAAAGTGTCAAAAGAAAAATCCCTGAGCGTGATGAGCGTGATTTTTATGCATTGCTGGATGCTTTGATTTACTTGGACTTTTATTATTCGCGGATAGATAGTTTCAGTGATCAGAACAAGAAGTTATTGAAAGAAGTTGTGGATGATCGGATGATTCGCGTCCGGAAGTTAAGCCACTAACGTACAATTTATTCGTGAAAAAGTCTCATAATCAATCAAAGACATTTGATCGTTATCTAGGTACAGCTTTTGCAAACTTGTGAGACCTGAAAAAATCTCTTTGTCAAACGATGCGATCTTGTTATTACTGAGCAAAAGCTTTTGCAAACTTGTGAGACCTGAAAAAATCTCTTTGTCAAGCGATGCGATCTGGTTATTATGGAGCCAAAGCTCTAGCAAACTTGTTAGAGCTGAAAAAATCTCTTTGTCAAGCGATGCGATCTGGTTATTACGGAGGCAAAGCACTTGCAAACTTGTGAGGCCTGAAAAAATCTCTTTGTCAAGCGATGCGATCTGGTTATTATTGAGCCAAAGCTTTTGCAAACTTGTGAGACCTGAAAAAATCTCTTTGTCAAGCGATGCGATCTTGTTATCACTGAGCCAAAGCTCTTGCAAACTTGTGAGAGCTGAAAAAATCTCTTTGTCAAGCAATGCGATCTGGTTATTATTGAGCCAAAGATTTTGCAAATTTGTGAGGCCGGAGAAGGCCTCTTTGTCAATCGCTGTGATCTGGTTATCATTGAGCCAAAGCTTTTGCAAACTTGTGAGAACTGAGAAACAATTCTTGGGAATATAGGATATTAAATTTGATGAAAAATCTATTTTTCTAATAGTAGGCCCAAGTATCCTCACCTCTTCAGGAATTTCAGTGAGCTCTAAATTTCTGAGATTCACAGATGAAGGCATTAATACCGGGAGCCGGAGTTTTCTTGCTTGTTCGATAATGAAATCTAAATTCCATTTATTTGTAATTTCATTTATAGGTGGTAGAATAGGTGGTAGAAATGGATTTCCAGGGAAGATTTTTTTAACAAAAATATAAAAATTCCAATTTTTGATAATCTTTTCTCTCTCAAGAAAACCTTCAACAGTATAAGGGTTCGAATCATTCTCAAACGGAGAAGATGGAAACCGTTCCATTTGAAACTGAATCAACTCATTATAGATATTTCTTGAGCTTATATTTTTTCCATTTGCTTGTAATCGACACTTCACGATATTGAGATGAGCTTCCCACCTCTCTGAAAACCCAGATTCCTTAAACGCAGACTCTAGTTGTTGCAGTCGTGTTTTAGAGTAAATTTCTTTTAAAAAATTGTCTTGTGCAATCCAATGAATTTTTGTATTGGCCTGTGAAAATGCTTTATGATCTTCTGGCAAATAAGTGAAAATTTCACACAATATTTCAACAGGTAAATCTGTGATTTTATCCACACCACCGATAAACTCTAGTTCACCCGCAATAGTTGATCTAAAACCAATTGTTAAACGTGGATCTGTGGAAAGTTCTTTTAATATGTCTGATAGAGAAAAACCTAATGCTTCAAGTTGAGATCTGATATTCTTGTGACTCTCAATTGATTCAGATATCCGACGCTTTTTTTTTCTCAAGCCAGATTCATTAGAGGTCTTCTCTAAATGACGCTTTGGACTAACCAACGCTTCTCGTGCAACTCTTTCCATCCCTTCGGCTTCATCACCACTTGGGCCACCAATATGATCTTGCGGTATCGAGGGAAATCCACTTATGTTATTACTTTCCATAATTAAAATAAAGTTTATATATAATTGAAATTAGCTAATTAAAAATAGTAAACTCATTATAACAGTTATCTAATTAATTGAAAATCTTAATAATATCAATTAATAAATATAAAATAAACGCAGGGGTGCAGGGAGCGCAGGCTCGACTTTAGCATTTTTCTTGATTCTAAGAATATCGACTAAGATCACGGTCGCATCACTTCGCTACCGGCAACACAATTCGCGAAGGCGTCCCCTTCCCGAAGTACACAATATTCTCCGCCACTTCCGCTGCCGCCCGGCGATCACCACCATTGTTCAAATTCTTCTCAAACTGAGGATAATTGGAACTGCTCACAGAAACGCGAATGCGATGCCCTTTCACAAACAGCTGACTTGTGGACCACAAATCCACTTCAACCTCAACAGGCTTCCCTGGTACAAATCCTTCGACTGTCGAAAGGGATCGAATCCCATCGACAATCAAAATACTCTTCCCATCGGGATAAACATCTGTCAATCGGATAGCCACATCAGTATCTTTCTTGTTTGTCTCGACATAAACCACAGCTTGCAATCTTCCCGTCACTTCAATATCGTCTTTTAATGGCTGACTGGTAAAAACAAGAACGTCAGATCGCCTTTCAATCATTCGCTGATCCTTTGGTCCAGCATCCAAAAAGAGGTTGCGGCCTCCCACTGTCGGAACTGGATCTTCAGGATTATAACGGTATGAAAGATGATTTTGAGTTGCAGGTTGTTCAAGCAGAGCGTCATTGTTGGCGAAATAAAAATCCTTAGGCTGAGATGGAACGGGCCAGTGTTTCGCTGTTTTCCATTCATTCCCTTTTGAAGAACTTCCATCCAAAGGTCCCATCACATAATAAATCACAGGGGACATCTTATTCAGAGCATTTACCTGTTCTTTTAAATGATAATCAAACCAGTTTTTAGCATTGATATTGATGGGTGGACGCACGCCGTTTTCTGGGATTTTGAAATCACCCAAGCTGACATCTCGAGGCCAATTGTGTGTCCATGGACCCATCACCAAAACTTGTTTGCCTCGGGCACCGTGATCACCGCGCTCTTGCAGTTCCACAAAAGCGTCGAGTGTTCCCTGAGAAAACACATCGTACCAACCTCCGTAATGAAGAGCCGGAACGGAAACATTATGAGCTTGTGCCGTGCAATTTAAACAACGCCAAAAGATTCCCTCTTCCCCTTCAGCTAAGGCTTTCCCGATGACAGTCGAATCTTTTGCATAACTTCCCAACCAACCTTCAACCTGATTCTTTTTTAGAGCTCCTCCCATATACATTGCATGATGATACATGTTGGATGCGGCAAATCCGATGTATTGCGCTTTGAGGCTCGGGGGTTTTGAAGGGGCCATCAGAAGTTGTGTCATTCCCATAGCTGAAAAGCCCATAGTTCCCACTTTTCCATTTGAATAAGAGCTCTTGGAAATCCACTCTACTGTATCATATCCATCTTGCAAAGGTCCCCATCCATCAGACAGCCAAGGAAACGTCTTCCCCTCTTTATCGATAAAGTTACGACCATCTTGAATAAAGACGACATAACCCGCATTGCTCAAAGGAGCATACGCCTGATAATAAGCCCGCTTTCCTGAAGGGGTCCGCACCAAGATGGCTGGACAGTTCGCCGGTTTTTCTTTCGGAAGATAGATATCCGTCGGCAACTCAATGCCGTCACGCATCGGTATATTCACCGTAAGATCAGGTTCCCTTTCAGTCGCTTGAACGAAAAATGTGACGAATAGAAAAGTTAAGAAAAAAGCTGGGAAAATGAATTTTTTAATAGTCTGCATAAAGTAAGATCCTTTTTTCAAAAAAAAAGCCGGAAAACCGGCTTTATGAATTCTGATTA
Organism: Chlamydiota bacterium; assembly: GCA_011065065.1. Taxonomy (GTDB): domain Bacteria; phylum Chlamydiota; class Chlamydiia; order Chlamydiales; family SLFE01; genus JAAKFL01. The sequence goes on from JAAKFL010000100.1 coordinate 4,668, forward strand.
AGCTTTCGCAGCCGCTTTTGCCATCAATCGAGACTTTGTTCGACTCGCCTTGTTAATCTTATAGATGCCCAGCTTAACCGCCTTGTCTATCAAACTGTAAACAGTACTCAAAGATTGCTCAATCTGAGCTTTGTCGCCAGTATTAACACTTTCTTCAAACTTACGAATCGCAGTACGAATCCGAGACTTGAATGCCTTGTTACGAACTCGAGCCTTCTCGTTTTGAATCATACGCTTCTCAGCTGTCGGACGCTTCGTCTTTTTGGTTTCTTTCTTATCAGCCATATTTCCTCTTTAAGGTAAAATCATGATTAGTAGTGAAGGCCAATTATAGAGGATTTTGGTTAAAACGTCAAAAAAAATCCATTTGAAAGCCATTCTCTTCGACCCTATCTCAATAAGTTATTGTATTAAATTTAAATTATTATTTGTCAATAGTTAATAAAACTAATAAATAGTAATTTTTTAAAATTAAGTTTATAATAATATAGACTTAAATTAAAGTTGAGATGATTATGACACAACCAATAAATGATCCAGCCAAAAACATCCCATTCATACCTGTCTATAAAGACAAAATGGACAAAAAACGACAGCTAGGGACAAGTTTCCATTTTAATATATAAGCTCCTGTGCTAGAATATGTTCCATGAAACACATTCCCCAAGAACAGCTAACGCTGCTAGAAGCCATGCAGAAAATGGCCCCCGATTCCTCTAAAACAACGCTTCGTTCATGGCTCAAAAATGGCCGAGTATTCGTCGATAACATCATGGTAAAAATCGGTGCCACTTCAGTGACCCCAGGACAGGTCATCACCCTAGGTACTAAACCCCAACCAGATAAGATCAAAACCCTCTACAGCGATCGCCACCTCGTCATCATCGATAAACCCGCGGGAATCTTAAGCGTAGCCACCAATTACGAAACCACAAAAACAGCCCACTCCTTCCTTAAAGAAACGCACAAATCACAAAAGATTCACCCTGTCCACCGCCTCGATCGTGACACGTCAGGCGTCATGGTCTTCGCTTTAACCCTTGAAGCACGTGACGGCCTGAAAGACCTTTTCGAAACCCATGACATCCACCGCCAATATCATGCCATTGTCGAAGGGCACCTTGAAAACCCCACTGGAAAATGGAAAAGTTACCTTTACGAAGACAAAAACTATCATGTGCACAGCACTGAGAACCCAGAAAATGCTAAGCTGGCCATCACCCATTACGAAGTGATCAAAACCACTAAGAAAACAAGTCACCTCAAACTCACTTTGGAAACAGGTCGCAAAAACCAAATCCGTGTTCATTGCCAAGATGCTGGTCATCACGTTCTTGGTGATAAAAAATATGGTCCAGGAACCATCCCATGCAAGCGTCTCTGTCTGCATGCCCACCTTCTGCAATTTACGCATCCCATCACCGGAAAAAAAATGAGTTTTGAATCGCCTGTTCCCAAGCATTTCAAGTAGCCAGAAATCGACCAATATCTTTATAATAATGTCATGAACAAAAATCCTTATTTGCTCGGCTTTTTATGTCTTATTTTGGTGGCGACTTTGTGGATCGGAGGAAAATCAGCTTGGGGAGTCTATCGCTATCTTCACCTGTCTCAAGTCACCTCGCCTGAAACTTTGATGATCTCAATAAAGAAAAAGTCATCAAATCACTACATTCCCACCGTGCAGTACAATTACCAAGTCAAAGGAAAGGAATTCCAGGGAAAACAAGATCTCAACCACATCAAATACTTCCGTGAAGAATATTTAGAAAACGATCTTTCTAAAATCAAAAAAGAAGAAAAGTGGACCATCTATTACGACCCTGCGAATCCTTCACGTTCCTCTTTAAAACGAGAATTCCCTTACAAAAATGTTGCGTACTCATTCATCATGGTTGGACTGCTAGGATACTTTATCTGGTTAGGAATCTTCACTCAAAAAAATTAAAAAAACATCTGTACTTGATTTCAGAATAACACCGCTATAAAATCCCTCCACAAATGAAAGTGAGGGGTCAGACGTGACTTATTGACTTATTT
>JAAKFL010000101.1 GCA_011065065.1 Chlamydiota bacterium
ATCCTGCCCGGAGAAAAGCTTCACTGCGAGAATTTAAAACATCAGCTGGATGTCGGCATGAGCCCGATCCGAGAAGCCCTAGCAAAACTCACGGCGACCAATCTTGTGACTTTTGAAGAGCACAAAGGATACTCGGTAAAAAAAATGAATGCCGAAGAGCTTTCCGACAACATTCTCACTTTTGCCGAGATTGAATGTCTTTGTTTCCGTCTTGCCATTGAACATGGCGATGATGAATGGGAAGGAAACATCATTTCCGCTTTGCACTGCCTCAAAAAGATAGAGAGCGGTCGGAAAGTCGACTATTCCGTCTGGGCACCGCTAAATGAAAAGTTTCATAACGCTTTGGTTTCCGCTTGCCCGCTCCATCCGCTGATACAAATCCGAAACGAGTTTTACAAAAGGCATCAATGGTATGTCCGCTTATCCTACAAGTCGGTAGATTCCGCGACGATCCAGGCCAATTACCGGGAACACAAACAACTTGCCGATTTAGCTATAAAGAAAAATCAGGAAAAAGCTGTCGAAATGCTTATGGAGCATATCACATCGGGAAAAGACCCGTTGATTGCACAATTATCGACACAGGGGATGCTTAATGGCTCAAGTTGATCGCATCTCAAAATCTTATGGCCCCCGGCTTCTTTTTTCTGACGTCAGCTTCCATATTGGAAGGCGGGAGCGCTGTGCTATCGTCGGAAGAAATGGATCGGGAAAATCGACTTTGCTTCATATTCTAGCCAGATGGGAATCAGCCGATTCCGGTGAAATTCGTCTGCCGCGAGGCCTTCGCACCGGTGCGCTACCCCAACATATTCGTTTTTCTAAGCCAACCCTGATTGAAGAAGCGATTCTTGGACTGCGCCCTGAAGAACGGGACCTTCAGTATAAAGTCGAGATCATTCTTGAAGGGCTTGGATTTTCTGATGAGGACTTTTTCAAACCGCCTGACAGCTTTTCCGGAGGGTATCAGCTTCGCCTTGCCCTATGCAAGGTGCTCGCTGGAGAACCAGACCTGCTTTTACTTGACGAACCGACAAACTATTTGGACATCTTAGCAATCCGCTGGCTTGAAAAATTCTTGATCGACTGGCATGGACAGATTCTTTTCATCTCTCACGACCGCGCTTTCGTGAACCGCGTCTGCACTCATGTCATCGGGATTAAGCGGGGTCAAGTGATCAAAATGAAAGGGGACATCGACAATTACCTGGAAATGATCCAGATACAAGAAGAGACTCATGAAAGGACGCGAGAAAATATTGAGAAAAAGAAAAAGCACATGATGTCTTTCGTCGAACGCTTTGGCGCAAAATCGACGAAAGCGGCGCAAGCTAAATCTCGGCTAAAAGCTATCGAGAAGTTAGAGACATTAGAGGCGTTGCAAGAAGAACAGAGCCTGGCTTTTCGATTTCATTATAAGCGGCATCAAAGCAAACGAACCCTGGCAGCTAAAAACCTCCATTTTTCCTACGATCCAGAACTTAAACTCATTCACGATGTGGAATTTGAGGTTGAAAATGGAGAACGGATAGCCATTATTGGAAAAAATGGAAGTGGAAAGTCGACATTGCTCCGCCTGCTTTTAGGTGAAATTGGTCCTAATAATGGAGAGGTGATTCTCAGTGCAAATGCCAAGCTTGCCTACTTTGGCCAGACAAATATTGATCGCTTGAACAGTGCCCATACAATTGAAGAAGAACTCATCAATGCATTTTCAGAAGAGTCATACGGGCAAATCCGAAGAGTATGCGGAGCTATGCTGTTTTCCGGCGACGACGCTAAGAAGTTCATTTCCGTTCTCTCAGGAGGAGAAAGAAGCCGCGTTTTGCTGGCAAAAATTTTACTCACTCCTGCCAACTTACTCCTTTTGGATGAGCCCACCCATCATTTGGATGTGGAATCTGTCGAAGCTTTGATGAATGCGATCACCCATTTTCCCGGATCTGTGGTTCTCGTGACACATGATGAGGCTGTTTTAAGAACGCTCAATCCTCATAAGCTGATCATCTGTCATCAGGATCGGCAGGAACTGTTCCTAGGAAATTACGATCAGTTCTTGGAAAAACAAGGTTGGGAAGAAGAAGGTTCGACCATATAACCTCTAAAGGACAAATGTCAGGGGTCAGACCCCGTTTATTGGGTTCACTCGCCAGATAGTGACACTGTCGGCTGCAATGGATGATAGTCTATACAGGCGTAGTGTTCAATGATCTTGTCGTCACGACAACGAAAACAAGTGAATCCGTGAAAGGCTACTTTTTCTCCTGTAGGTGGAATGTCACGAACAGGTCCCTTGAATGTTCCCTCAGCACGCCAATGAACAACGACAACATCATTATCCTCTTTCATGGTGAACAACGGTATTATTTGAGCGTCGGGAATGCCCTCTAGCCATATTTTCAAAAGGCTCACTACTGCCTTACCCCCGTAATATGGGCCTCCCGTGCCGTGGATCACAGCATCGTCCGCATAGATTTGCTGTACTGAAGAGAAGTCGCGGCGATTGTAGGCGTCGAACCAGTACTTCAATATCTTTTCTTTCATTATTAGTCTCCTTTTTTTATTGAACAAACAAGTAAAATCATAGAAGAAACATTGATTACCCACAATAGTTAAAGATGGAACCATCTGTAGATTGTGTCAATGGATTGAGTTTATCGTAATAAAACTTCACATAGAAGAATCATAAAATGCTGTGAGAGACAATAGCACAAAAACCATATTGACTTATAACAGTCGATGTGTTTATTTTTTTATATGAAATGGTTTTTTCTCATCATCTTTCTCTTTTTTGCTCCCCTTCACTCAAATCTTCTTGAAAAAAGGACCTATGACCTTCGGGACGACCCCATCGATGTGGTGATACCCTGCGTTGCCAAAGATCTTGAAATACTTGAACTATGCATTCAGGGGGCTAAGGACAACATTCAAAACATCCGTCGGATTATCGTCGTCTCTCCTCAAAAATATACTGACAATGCTGAGTGGTATGATGAACAGCAATACCCCTTTAGCATGCTCGATATCGCAAAAGAGCTCATTGAAAACGAAAGTGCTGCTGTAGAATACTATCAAAACGGCGGGCGCGTAGGCTGGTACTTCCAGCAACTTTTGAAAATTTATACCCCGTTAATCATTCCAGGCATCTCAACAAACGTTCTCGTCCTGGATGCTGACACCGTATTTCTACGTCCCGTCAAGTTTCTTAACGATCGCAATGGAGGACTCTATTCCACGGGTTCAGAATATCATCGTCCCTACTTTGCCCATATGAAGAAATTGGTCCCTGGACTAGTAAAGGTCTATCCTCAGTGCTCAGGAATCTGCCATCACATGCTCTTTCAAAAAGATGTGATCTTAGAACTCATCCGAATTATTGAAGAGCATCATCAGAAAGACGCATGGAAAGCATTTTGCAATTTAGTTGATCCGTCAATGCTCTTCCATTCTGGGATGGCGGAATATGAGATCTATTTTAATTTTATTTTCACAACATCGGACCAAATGGAAATTCGTCCTTTGAAATTTTGTAATGTCTCGAGCCTTTCCGATGTTCTCTATTGGAAAAGGATGGGGTATGATTTTGTTTCTTGCCACCACTACTTGAGAAAATAATATGAAACGAATATTGTTACTTTTCACGCTCTTTTTTACGATTTTATCAGCAAATAGCTACAGCGCTGACGATGTCAACATAGTCTTTGTCCACATTGGTCCTGTCATTCCACCATATGCCCATGACGCTATCCAACAAGCCCATCTATTTAATCCAGAAGGCGATATATATATGCTGGGCAATCAAACCGCTTTAGATCAATTCAATGATCCTTATGCGATACAAATAGCCTTAGAATCACTCAGTCCCACCCATGACCACCAGAGGTTCATAAAGATTTATTGCGTTCCTGATGGTCTCTTTAGATTTTCTATGGAGAGATTTTTTTATCTCGATGAATTTATCAATCTGTTTGATCTCCATGATGTATTTCATCTTGAGTATGACAACATGCTTTATGTGGATCTCAAAAGTTTACTACTTTTATTTCGGAAATACACTCCCACACTAGGGGGCACATTCGACAATGATGGGCGCTGCGTCCCGGGATTTGTCTATGTTTCAGGTTCAGAAGCCATTCGAGACCTGGCCTCATTTATCGGAAAAAATTCTCAGCGATCATATAACGATATGGAAATGTTAGCATACTATAAGAATTGCACGAGAAAAAAAGGGATCGATCACCTTCCCATTATCCACATATCATATGCCTCAGAAAACAAATTGCTCAGTCCCATGGGACATGTTGCAAAAAATCCCCATGATTATTCTCGTCATGTTGATGAATTTGATTCAATCTTTGATGCCGCGGCCATAGGCCAGTACCTTGGAGGGACAGACCCGAATCACACCGTTTCAAAACCCGGATTTATCAATGAAAGCTGCGTTTTCAATCCAGAAAAATTGACATACATTTGGGAAGCAGATGATTGCGGCAGACTGATTCCTTATGCCATTTATAAAGAAGAAAAGCGCCGCATCAACAACCTTCATGTTCACTGTAAAAACCTCAAACAATTTGCTTCATAGGAAACTCCATGAAAATAATCATTTCACTCTTTCTTGCACTCATTTTCCCACTCATTGCCGACGCATCCGAACAGCGGTATATCACTGGAAACGAATTTAAAGCGTTATGCCGTTATTCCTTTGATGAGTATGGATATCGAATCAATCGCAAGGTCGACAACAACTGTTGGTTTGTCAAAACCGATTTACTTGAAAAATTCTTAGCTCAATATTTACCTACGGAAGACTTTGTTCTGATCTCTCATAATGCCGATCATGGCGTTGTCGATAAATTTCTTCCCTACTTGGATTTACCAAATTTAATTCACTGGTATGGGCAAAATATTGAAACCACACATCCTAAGCTCACCTCGATCCCGATCGGATTATGCAATTTTGCCAATCACAATGCTATGCGGGTGGTTCAGAAGAAAGATTTAGCGAAAACAAACCTTGTCTATGCCAATTATTCTGTTGAAACGAACCGCAAAGAGCGGGAAAAATGTCTTAAAGAAACAGGGGTCCCAATTGAGAAATGGAAAGGATTTCAAGCTTATCTTGAAGATGTCGCACACTCCTTCTTTGTGCTTTCACCTGATGGAAACGGAATTGATTGTCATCGGACATGGGAAGCCTTGTATCTAAAAGCCATTCCCATTGTCACGAGAAGTATCAACGTGGAGTTTTATGCCGATCTTCCGATCATCATTTTGGATTCATGGGAGGACTATAAGAACTTGGATTTAACCCCTGAATTGTACCTTGAGATTTGGGGTGATTTCGATCCGAGTTTCTTGACCGTCGAGAATTTCATTCCAGAAGGCCATAGGTAACAGGATAGCCAGGATAATTAAGATGTACAGGATAGACGGATGCTATACCATGAATTAACAAATACGATCATTGGACTATCATTTGAAATTATGAATGAATTGGGTGTTGGATTTTTGGAATCTGTATACCAAAAATCTTTATTAATAGCTCTCGAGAAAAAAGGATTCATCATTCATTCTGAAGTATCATTTCCAGTTTTATTCCGTGGTACAAATGTTGGTAACTTTAGAGCTGATCTTATTGTTGAAAGAAAAATCATTCTTGAAATCAAGGCTGTAGATAAAATAATTGGTGTTCATAAAGCTCAAGTAATTAATTACCTAAAAGCAATAAATTTACCCATTGGGTTGATCATTAATTTTGGCCAACCAAAAATACAAACTGCCCGTCTACAACATCCAAATTCTTTCAGTATTTCCAGCTAAAAAATCCTATCCTGTACATTCTAGTACCCAATCCACTTTATTTTGCCAAGTGGGACAGCGTCAAAGCCCCGGGATTGGACGATCGTAAGTCGGTTAATATTGATTAATATTAACCGACTTACGATCGTTCAATCGCGGGAGCTTTCACGCGGCCCCACTTGGCAAAATAAAGTGGATTGGGTACAAGCTATCCTATTATCCTGATTCCCAATAGCCTTGTCGATTGCTGGATTGGCTCTCATCGGTTCTACCATCATTTCTGGCATGTATGGAAATGAGAGCCAGTTAGACCCCGCTCTTAGTCAAATCGACGTCTAAACACAACATTCAACGGCCTGTCATGCTTAAGGATGACTCCCCCAACATGCTTCATATTGACAACATCCTCAAGATCATAAGCTTTTACTTCGGCTTTCATGATCATATTCACAAGAGCTGCTTTAATGGTTCCTCTTAAAGCCAACCACTTTCCGCAGCAGTCATGAGGATAATAGCCAAAAGTTTTCATGTCTCTTTTTAACTCAGCTCCGCGTTCTCCCTGAAACCGATCTGGATTGAAAGTGAAGGGATCTTCGAAAAGTTTAGGATCGCGTTGTGCAAAATAGTGAAGGTAAGCCATGGTGGTTCCCTTTGGAATGGTCACCTTTTTTTCACCGTCATGAAAACTAAGTTCCTCTTCAGCATCACGAGTTTGGATGACAACAGGAGGATTCAGCCTTAAAGTTTCCCAAACAAAATTATCCAGATGTTCAAGGGCATTGATATTATCATAATTGAACTCTTTCCCCCGAAGCCCTTCCGATATTTCCGCATAAAGCCTATCTTGCCACTCAGGATACATAATCAAATTCTTGAAA
>JAAKFL010000102.1 GCA_011065065.1 Chlamydiota bacterium
AGTGCTGGGATGATCTTGAAGTATTTAAAAGATCAAAAGATCTTCGATGATTCGTACTACGAATATTATAATCGAGCCTTGATTCACGGAATTGATTTGCATGATAACGGGGAAGAGCCGCAAGTTTACGGTTACTGTTCTTTTTCCCATGTCATCGCCAACTATAATACCATCGAGCATGCACCACCCGTTGAAGAGCAAGATCAATGCTTTTACATCGCACTTGATTTTGTTCGTGGACACCTCGATCGTTTATACCAACGTTTCCAATACATACAATCGTGTCGAGATGCTGTGAAGGAAGCGATGAAGGGAAATCCTACCTGCATGGTCTTTGATAAGAGCATTCCCTGGCTTGAGTTGTTTTTTGAGTTGGGGGGAGAGGATCATCCGGCTCAATTTTTGATCATGCCTTCCGGCGTACACTGGAAGTTGCGAGGAATTCCACCCAACTACAATGACCGCATGAGCGTGCGGACACCTTTACCTGAGAAATGGGCTGGGTTACACGAAGGGGACCTCAAACAGGTTTCTGGGATTGAGGGAGCAATTTTTTGCCACAAAGGACGGTTTATATCTGTTTGGGAAACGCGTGAAGACGCGGAAAAGGCCTTGGAATGTGTGATAAAGGGGGAATAACATGGCTGAGAAGAATATATTTGAAAAAATTATCGATAGGGAATTGCCTGCTGACATTGTTTTCGAAAACGAGAGAATTCTAGCAATTCAAGACATCGCACCGAAAGCACCTGTGCATTTGCTGATCATGCCGAAAAAGGTGATTCATGATATTCAATCGATTTCGGAAGAAGATCTTCCGCTAATTGGTGAATGTGTGATTGTGGCTCAGAAGTTAGCCGAACAGTTTAATGTTCAAGGAGGATATCGTCTGTTGACCAATTGTGGTCCCAGTGCTGGACAGTCTGTATTTCACTTGCATTTTCATTTATTGGGAGGACGTCCGTTAGGGATGATGGGGTAGAAGATGAAGAATTGTTTTTTTCTCGAAAAAGAGAGAGCAGGATTACTGATCATCGATGTTCAGGAAAAACTATTTCCTCAAGTCGACCATTCTCCTGAAGTTTTGGTGGGGATACTGAAATGTTTGCAAGGATGTTTGAAAATGGGACTCCCCATTGTCGTTTCAGAACAATACCCGAATGGCCTTGGAAGGACGATTCCCCATTTGAAACAGTGTTTGCCGGAAAAACAAAAATATTGGGAAAAGACCACGTTTTCTTGCTTTTGCGATGAGAAATTAAAGGGATACTTTTTAAGCCTACCTGTCGATCAATGGATACTTGTGGGAATTGAAGCGCATGTCTGTGTGATGCAAACAGCAAAGGATCTCGTATTGGCCGGAAAAGAAGTGGTGGTTGCGAACGATGCGATTTCTTCTCGCTCTGTTTATGACTTCTCGACGGCGATTTCTGAGATGAAGGATTGGGCGCGGATTGCGAGTACAGAATCGGTGCTGTTTGAATTGATCAGGGATGCAAGCTCGCCAGATTTTAAACAATGTCTGGAGCTATTTAAAGCTGCACCACGGTCTTGCGGTTGTTAATGGGAGTGTGGAGTGAAAAGGTTTATACTACTCTTTATGGTTTTCGCTTTTTCGCTCTATGCAGATGAGGCGCAAATTCTGCGCCGTGTTCAGTCCCACCTTTTAATTCATGACATGCCATCGGCTTATCAAGAGGTTTCGCAAGGAACTGCTCAATACCCTTCATCTAAAATTTTGCAAGAAAAAGAAATCGAAGTGTTGGCACTGATGGGGCGGGAAAAGAAGATGTTGTCCCACTGGAAAAAGTACTCTGAGAATTATCCTGGAGCCTATTCTGAAACTCTTTTGCTGGAAGCTATGGGTTGGGGAGTGATCAACAAAGGATTTTCCACTGCTTCTCCTTTGACACGAGCCATTGCTTTGATTGCAGCAAATCTCAGCCGATCTGCTAAAGGTGTTGACTTGTTGGTTAAGGGGACAAAAGATCCTAACGCCGCTGTTCGAGCGATCGCTTTAGAATTGTGTATGGAAAATCGCGATGCTCGTTTGCAAGATCGCGTGTTGGAGTGCATTCTTCACGAAACGTCATGGGGAGCCCGCATGGCTGCGATGAAGGCAGCGGGAGGGATGAAGCTCAAAGCGGCGCAAGTACCTTTGCGCAACATCATTGAAAGCTCAAAGACAAGTGATGAAGAAAAAGCGATAGCAGTGAAGTCTTTGGTGATGATATTGGAGGAGCCGAGTCGAGAGGATATTTGGAGGTTGGTACAGAGTCAACGAAAGGGCCTTCGGCTTTTGGCGTGTGAGATTGTGGCGGTTTTGCGGCGTCGCGAGGATGTCGACTTGATTTTTCCTCTTCTTTCAGATCACTCTTTAACGATCCGAAAGGCAGCCCTTCAAGTGCTGGGGATCCTCAGAGTTTCAGAGGCCAATCATCTCATCAATCCTATGACAAAAGATCCTAATTCAGAAGTGGCCATGATTGCGTCATGGGCCTTGATGCTCAATCAAGATCCAAACGGTCAATTAACCATGAGAAAATGGTTGTCGCATGATTCTCAAGAGATTCGCTGCTTTGCTGCAATATGTTTGAGAGTTGCAGGGAAATATGGCAATCCTCTCCTTCAACAAACTTTTTATACAAGCCAAGATCCCTACGTCAGGTTGAACTGCGCTATGGGGCTCATTGGGCAAAGAGTTGATTGTGATGAAGCTTGTGAAGGGATCTATCGGGAATTGACCAGGAACGATGACAGGTGGATGTGGAAAGAGGAGGGAATATTTCGTGGAGTCGCCCCGAGTCTCCACCGCCATCGTCCAGATATCCCCCAGTTTCCCGAAGTGGCCAACCAGCTGGTGCGGTTGGAGCTCTTACAGCTGCTCGCTTTCTTACACTATCCACACACTCAACGAGCTTTAAAAACGTTTTTGCAAGAAAGAACTTTGGGGATTACGGGAGTTGTCGTGGCGTTGATGTTGTCGGAGGGTGAAGAGGAATCTTTGGATTTAATCCGCTCTCTTCTTAACGACTCGGATCCCAGGGTTCGAGCGCAAGCGGCTTTGATATTAGCCATCTGGGGGCGCGAAGAAAAAGTGATTAAGCAACTCGAGCAAATTTATACCACCACGGATCGCTCCGTGAAAGAAAAAGTTCTTGAAGGAATGGGACGCATTGGATCCAACCACTCCATTCCATTCTTGGTCGATAGACTCTCTGAACCCCATCAACATTTACGGATGATTGCGGCTGCCGGGATTATCCAATGTGTGAATCATTGAGATCACGTCATTGATCACATCTTCATCATAAAGGAATGTTTGATGTCCGATATCATTGTAAAGCCGAAAATGAATTAAATCATCCGGGTCTTTATAAAAGGCATTTTGATAAGGCCGGATCATTTGATCAGAACTGCTTCCAAGGCAATAATAGGTCGACTTAGGATGATATCTCATTTGAGCCGTGAGGTATTTTAAAAAGCGGCAGTTACATCGCATCTGATGAGCCGCTTTTCCAAGTCCTATAGCTGCTGTTTTTGTTCCTCTTAAAGGGGCGGCGATTGAGATCACCGCCTTGACTGATCCTTCTGGCGCTAGATGCTGCACACAGTAGGCGCAAATGATTCCCCCTAACGAATGCCCAACCAAGATCACTTGATCAAAACCTGTCTCTTCTCTTACTACCTCAATGACTCTCGCGATTTGTTGAGCTGAATAGCGGACATCTTGAGCAGAAGCTTTGAGCCGGGGAACGTAAACAGGGCCTAAATGAGCTTTTTGAAACGCACGGCGAAACGCAGTCCATCCTGAGTTGGTATTTAAGTAACCGTGTACAAGAATAATGGGAAGTGATCCTTCCATAGAAAGAGGACGTTCAGAACTATCCTCTTCAGTCCCTGCATAGCGTTGGGACCAACTTCTCCAGGCTGCGGGAAGATCTTTACGAAAATCATCAAAGATTGAACCAGATTGTAATAGTTGAGTTGAAAATAAGAAAGATAAGATTAAACTTCGGAAGATGTTGCTGGTTTCTGGACGCATTCTACAACCCAATCAATGACACTTTCTTTGAATAATAGGCCTAAATGGCCAATATTATCAAATTCTCTTTGATTGGAACCAATGAGGCAAGAACCCCATGGCTTAATCACTTGGTCTCCGCGAGTTGCAGCTGCATAAAAGTCGATGGTTGTATCTTCTATGATTAATTCTTCAAGGAACTGAGACTCTTTTCTCATTTGTTTTGCAGATTCCCCAATTCCAAGTCTTGCAAGCCAAGTTCCTTCAAAAGGGCTCCCTAAAGTCACCACTTTTTTGATAGTAAATAGTTCAGAAGAATCTTTATAGTTTTGAGCAAATTTAGCTGAGACAAGGCCACCCATTGAATGACCAATGATGTTCACTTTCACATTTTTATCAAAATCATTCTCTTCCTCTTTCAGAACCGACTGGATCTGGTTGAAGACTTCCTGAGCTGAATTTTCGATATTCTGCAAGGTCGAGGAAAGACTCAATCTGAGAACGCTTCCCATATCATCTTTGATAAAACGCTTTTCATATTCAATAAATCCGGTTTTATCGTGCCAATAACCATGGACAAAAACATTCAATACCTTTTTGTCCGTGATGTTGAGATGATGGTCGGCCTCCTTTCTCACAATTTTCCTAACGGTCAATGAGGCGGTTCTTGAAGCGCAAATGAGGATATACGGGCTATCCTTAAGGAGTTCAAAAAGAAACTGAGCAATAGCAGCAATGATTTTAGTGATAGTACGACCCGAGCTTTCCAATTGTTCTTGGAAAGATTGAAATTGTAAAATATTTTTTTCAGACTTTATTAAGTTAATTGCCATAACATATCTCTTTATTTACTAATTATATAGTAATATAGTTTATTTGTCAATTTGTAGAATTTTTTTTAAAAAATAAATCTTTACAATGCATTTTTCAATACTCCCATAATCAGTGGGTTAGGTTCACCAATCATAGGTAACACTTTCAAATTTTTAATGATTTATGATTATATTGCAAGATATAATTAAACGTCAAAATTAATTAATTTTTTTGACAGTTTAATATATTAATGTTATAATTACTTCACTGAATAAAACAACTAAGGAGTTATATGAATATTCAAGAACTTCCCAATGAATTATTAGTAAAAGTTTTTAGTTTTCTTCCCCATCCACCAAATGAACAACAAGCTACGGTGTGTAAAATATTTGCTAGCGTCTCTCAGGATGTAAGTCTTTGGAGATCTTGGGCGAAAAGATTTGAAGGTGTCACTGTGTTTTCAGAACCCCAAATCGAAAGTCCAACATGGAAAACACATCAATTCTTTATTATGCAAGTTATGGAATATCTGGAAGCTTGCTGTTTAGCGACAGAAAATGATGCGATCCATGACTGTAGAACTCATGACGACTGGTTGGATCGAGCGGCAGTATCAGTTGATGATTACCTCGTTGATTCTATCCGCAATTGGTTCCGCCATCCTTATCAAGTAGAAATGGCAGCAATTTTAGCTGAAGAAATCCCTAATTATGAGAAAGCCGAAAAGATACGGGAGTATCTCATAACTGAATATGTAAAAGAGAATTATTTAGCCTATTATTCGAGAAAACCTACCACATTTCCTCCAATTGAATTATTCAACAACAAAAATCTCGAGGTCGTCGGAATAACTACCACTGAATCGCCATCAGAATCACCAGATCAATCTGATTCACTTTTTTTCTCTCTCGCCAAACTCAACACCATTGTAACGTTACAATTAATTGACCTTCAATTTGAGAGAATTCCAGAAATTATCCGTCAATTTACACATATTCGCAAACTGGATTTAGGGGGGAATAGGTTCAACACTCTCCCTGAGTGGATGACAGAGTTTCACAATCTCGAAAATCTTGATCTTGGAGGTAATTCTTTTCAAACGGTTCCAGAAATATTAGATAGACTTCCTTCGTTAAAAAAGGTCTGTATGGAAGAAAATCTACTAAATATTATTGATGAAAGGGAGTTAGAAACCCTAGACAGACTAGGAGGGGCAGGGCGCGGCTTTTCACGCCCTCGATATGTAGGTGAATGTATGGGTACTGCTGTCAAACAGGCGCTTCTATTAGGACTTTTAAGTGCGTGTTATGGTCAGATTGTCCATAGAAATGGGATTGGTTACGGAATTCAGACTGCAGGTTTCGATCTAATTGTCAGTTCTGTGACATTGGTTTCGCGTGAAATTTTCCGCAAGATGGGGGTGCGCAACTATACAAATAAAAGTGTAGCTGCAGGGTTAATATTAGGTTTTCCACTAAGTTACATGACCATTGGAAAACGATATAGAAAACAAGCAGTGGCTGTGAAAATTATTTATCATGCGATGCTGATGTTGTCTTCGTTGAAAAAATAGTGTAATGTTTATTTGGATTTATTAGAGAATTGTGAGAAAGTCTTTGACACCAACATTTTTTATTTTTTGATTGGAAACTTTTTTTTTCTTCAAATGGAGAGGCTGTCATCTATAGGGTTTTTCAGCCCTATCGCATTTGAAGTTCTTTAAGGTTAATTGTAGATTATTCTTCACTATATTTTTGTAAGAGTCTTTCATCATCCGTAGGGCAGTATTGACCAATG
>JAAKFL010000103.1 GCA_011065065.1 Chlamydiota bacterium
GACACGATGACAGCCCAGGCTGTAGCGGAGCGGAGGCCTGGGAAAGCATTCCTAAAACATCAAAGCCCTGAAAGGGTGACATAAGCCGCGGTCAATGTCACCCTTTCAGGGCTTTTTTTCTTTTTTTTCGTTTTCCCAGCCCTCCGCTTCGCTACAGACTGGGCTGACAAATGTCGGGCTTCCAGCCCTGCTGAGAAAATACGATTTTTTTGAAGTCATTACCGTGCCCGTGCCCGTGCCCGTGCCCGATATTTACGATTTTACGGAGTTCGGGCACGGGCACGCACACGGGCACGGGCACGAATTGCTTTCTTTATGATATTAGTGGCGATAGCCGCTCGGGGCTCCAAGAAGTCTATTAATATTGAACAGGTAAAACATAATCGGGATAGGCCTCTGCATACTCCCGAATGCCCTCATTCTTCAAGACACAGCTGGGGCACTCGCGACATCCCCAATACCGTTTCCCATTGTAGCAAGTGATGGTCTCCGCTAATAAATAATCCAAAACACCCAGAGAGTCGGCATATTCCAAGGATTCCCGCTTGGTCATGTGCACTAATGGAGTCCTAATCTCAAAATTGGGATCAGCAAAATCGATGCGAAGTAATTCCTCCAATCGATCCATGTAATCCCGCGAACAATCGCGATACCCACTATTCGCTGAATCGACCTCAATGACTCCCATATAAATACAGCTAGCCCCCAATGAATGTGCTTGGATGCCTGCTACTCGTCCCATTAAACCATTCCGACCAATAACAAGTGTATTCGGGGGTTGCCCGTTTTGATGGGTGATTTCGATATCATGATGCAACAAGGCATCCTGGGTGATTTCTTTTAAGCAATCGATCTCTAAAATGACGTGATCCATTTTCCAATCATGACAGATCTTTTTGGCTTGTAAGATTTCAGGTTGATGTCTTTGGTGATAATCAAAGGTGACACTTAAGATATTTTCAGGGCCAAATTCTTTGATCGCAAGAGCAAGACAAATGGAGGAATCCATTCCCCCGGAATGCACAACAATCGCTTGTTTATTCAGCATGCGACAATTCCTGTGACTTGTGCATCATATCCCACATGAGCTTGAACGGAGGACATGTTTTCAACAGCTCTTGTCGGGTCCCTTCTGCGATCTTCATCCCTTTGTTGAGGTAGATGATCTTATCAGCATCTCCAACTGTAGAAAGTCGATGCGCAATAATAATTTGTGTCATCTGACCTCGCAACTCACGAATGGCAGTTTTGATAATATTCTCGCTGACGGCATCCAAGGATGAAGTCGCTTCGTCCATCACCAAGATGGGTGCCTTTTTCATGAGCGCTCTGGCAATCGCAAGCCGTTGTTGCTGTCCCCCCGATAAGTTCTTACCCGTTTCCGCTAAATAGGTATCATACCCTTCGGGTAATTCTTCGATGAACTCGTTCGCATGAGCTCGTTTGGCTGCATCTTTGATTTCTTCTAGGGGTTCTGCTTGCCCGAATGTAATGTTATTGGCAATGGTATCTAAGAAGAGAAACGGTTTCTGCGGAACAAAGGCCATCTGATCGCGCAATGATTTTTGGGTGCACTCGGTAATGGAGCGGCCATCAATCAAGATATCTCCCTTTTGGACATCATAGAGTCGGGGAATGAGTTGCACAATCGTGGATTTTCCGGCACCGGTTGGTCCCACTAAAGCCACCGTTTGCCCTTTTTCAACAGTGAAGCTTAAGTCTTTTAAAATCCATTCATCACCGTAACGGAAGGATACGTTGCGAAATTCTAGCGACTTTTCAAAACCAGTTAAGACGTGGGCATTAGGGGAGTCTTGGATTTGAGGTTTGATCTGCATCACTTCGTACATTCTTTCTGCTGCAGCGGCTCCACGTTGAATCATGGAGTTAGTTTCGGCAAACTTTTTAATCGGTTCGTAAAAGACATACAAAAGACCGCAGTAAACAATCACCTCAGGAACGCTCATATTGAGAAGATAGAGGCCCGATATTAAAGCTCCCGCTAAAAACGACATCCCTATGGTGTGGACGATGGGACGCGAGGCCACATCGTATTTGGCACTCTTTTGCTCCAAAAACGCCATGCGGTCATTTTCTTCACGGTATTTTTTGAGAGAAAATTCTTCTCTTCCAAACACCTTGATAGTTTGGATTCCTGCTAAATAGTCGATCAAAACGGCAGAGAAACCTTCTTGGTTTTTCTGAAGTTTTTTAGAGATGCGCTTGACGTGTTTTGCAATATACAGAATAGGGAAGACAATCATGGGAAAACCCAGAAAGATCATAAGTGTTAATTGCCATGATGCTACAAAGCAAAGAATCAAAGTCGTGAAAATAGTAAAAGGTGTCTGTAAATAATTGATCAATGATGCATTGACTCCGTCCGCAATTGCCGAGGCATCTGTCACCACACGCGCTGAAATGCTCCCAATATTATGCTCCTGATAGAAGCTCATGGGCAACGATTGAATGTGCTCAAAAAAGTCTTGCCTTAAGTTGCGGCTGACTCGAATGGCCACTATTTTCGTGGTCAAGCGATGACAGAACATAGCGATGGCATTGAATAACGCTACGCAGATGACGAGCAAAGCTAAAAATTTTGGTTTTCCGCTAATGGGTAAGACTTGATCGAGGTAATGGGTGGCTCGATCGACAATTCCATTCGGTTTTACTGTGTTCATAAATCGGTTGGAATCTTGAAGGTCGATATACCCTTTATGATCAGTATCCAGCTGTTGCCAACGCTCCTCAAATTGCTCGTGAGTGATCTTTTCTGAGTTTTGAAGAACATTGTCTTTGACAGGACTAAAGAGTTCGAAAAAGCCAGGGCCCTTTTTTGCGAGGATACCGATTGTCACAATTTCCATCTGCGTTCCAATCGTAAAGAAACACATGGCAATCATAGTAAAAACAATCAGATGAAAATTTCGATTTTTTAAAAAAGCTAATTGGAATAATAGTTTCATAATGGCGAACTCGTGAAGTGACTTTGTGTTGTCAGTTGGCCGATCTTGCGATACTTGTTGTATCGTTGTTCAAGAAGAATGTGCGGAGGGAGCCGTTTCAAAATGTCCCACTGGCCTTCTACAAATTGTCTGACATTTTGATAAACAGTTTGGGGATGATGATGCGCTCCTCCAAGAGGCTCTGAAAGCACTTCGTCAATGATGTCAAATTCGAGAAGATTTTCTGAATTCAATTTCAAAGCTGCTGCGGCCTCAACATTTTTGCTGGCATCTTTCCATAAAATTGAAGCACAGCCTTCCGGAGAAATCACCGAATAATACGCATGTTCCAGCATACCGATCGAATCACCCACTCCAATCCCCAAAGCACCCCCTGAGCACCCTTCTCCGATGACCACACAGATGATTGGAGTTTCAATACGGGACATCTCTCTTAAATTGTGAGCAATCGCCCAACCTTGACCCCTTTGCTCCGCTTCCAATCCAGGGAAAGCCCCCTTGGTATCAATTAAAGAAATCACAGGAAGGTGAAACTTTTCAGCCAACTTCATTAACCGTAGAGCTTTTCGATAGCCTTCAGGCTGCATCATCCCAAAATTGCGCTTGATGCGATCATCTGTATCTCGCCCACACTCTTGACCGATCACCAGACATTTCATATCTCCCAATTGCGCGAAGCCTCCCACAATGGCCTGGTCATTCGCAAACAGGCGATCACCTGATAACTCTTCAAAGTCCGAAAACATATGCTGAATGTAATCAATCGAATGAGGACGATTCCTATGACGACAAATTTGTACTCGTTGCCATGGAGTGAGATTGGAATAGATATCCTTTCTCAAACTTTCTAGTTTTCTCTCGAGCCTTTGGATTTCCCCCGCGAAAATTGGATTGTTCTCACTCTTTTTTCTGAGATGATCAATCGTCTTTACATACTCTTTAATCTCTTTTTCATGGGGCAAAGTGTTCATTATTGTACTTCTTCTCCAGGTAATGTCGCATCGTGATAGTCACTGACGAGTTCGATAAATGAATGTTTGGAAGCAATGATGGCATAAATCTCTTCAATATCCTCAGATTCCATTCGGATACACCCATCACTCAGATAAGTTTGAAGACTTGAAACGTTTTCGACAAGCTTCCCGTTTTCATCATCACTCCATGGAATTCCATGGAGCCCAAACCCTTTTGCTGGTGCTGTCGTATTGGAAATTTCTTTCTCAAAGGGAATCCAACGAGTTCCAAAAATACGAATTAATTCCACCCTTTTTCCGTTATGGGGGCCCATCATTTTTGGCTTGTACGCCACAATACGATTACCCAATGAATACTTTCCGCGCGGAGTCAACAGCCCAGATGATTTCAAGGGATCCGGCTTGCCCAATCCCACAGCATAATCTTTCAATAAAACTCGCTTATGACTGTCCCGATCATAAAGATAAAACCAAAGTTTGCAACGGGATAAATCCACCAATAAATAAAATTCGATGTCCTTATCAGGATCCAACACATTAAAGTGATCTCCATTGGAAATGTCTTGTTTGTAATAGTTTCCTTTCCCATGCAAACTACGGGCAATGAAATGACTTGGTGTCTTGTAATGAGAGGCATAATCAGAAATCCAAGCTGGTCGCCCCTTCAGCCAATCCACTCGACTCCGATACTTGATCGTTTTCACATAAGGCAACGAATGATCGTTAGTCGTAAACAACTGTTCGATGCGATCCCCAGTCGGAAGGTCTTCCGCATCCAATGGCCAAGACGTCGTTACTGGTTCATGCGGGTTAACCGGAGTATCTCTCACAACCTCAACAACTTCCTCAATGATCTCCGGCTCTCCCAAAAGCTCCACTTTAATCGGAGCAATCTGCGTCGATTCCGCTGAGACTACAACCTGTGGCTCCTGAGATTTCGAATTTTTCAAATAAGCCGCGATTCCAATGATTGAAAATAGAATAAGGGATGTGATGATTAATAGCTTAGCCAAGGGACCTCTCCTCAAAATAGATTTTACCCCAGGTTGCGACCTGGGATTTTATAGCATTTTAGCCTTTTTTCCTTTTGAGTACAAGGGGTTCGGAAATCATTTATATAGAATTATTTTGATTCTCTTATAGCCCTAAAAATTCATAAAATGACTCATTATCAACAACTTAACAACATATAAAAAATTTAGTGATTATTTCTTGGCCTGCCATTTGCTTATTTTTTATTCATAATGCGAGGGGTGTATTATGGACAATTCTGAAGAAAAATTAACTATGGTCTCGAGACCTCATGGAAATGTGGATGAGTGCAACCTATTGAACTGGTTGAACAAACATCATCCTGAGGTATTGTCTGAAACTGATAAAATTCAAAATTTAAGATTTTCTATCGAGAGAGAGGATGGTTTTTTTCTTATCACGCCATACATGATTCCCAATAAGAAAGATCGATTTTTGAAAATCAAGGTGAAATGGGAGTTCGAGATTGAGGGTGAAGAATTTGTGATTTGGTCGACTTTATACACAACCATTCATTGTCCTCAGGATGGTGAAAACCTTAAGCCAATGATGCTTGCAAAAGCAAAGGTCTTGATGCTGACAAAGACATATTGTGATCATCTCCAGGCGATTATAGACTCTAAACACACGGATCATAATATTGCAGCTCAGAACCGATCCATTTTCCAAATCATGAAACATTTCCATATTGAGACAACACCGACGGGTAGGGTCAAGAGTTTTATCGTCACCACCAATGAAAAAGCGTTAAATGGGATTTATAAAAACTATATTTTGGCAAAAGAAGGACTGCGATATGAAACGACACGCTTTTTATCTCCCTATTTTAACGTGTCTCAAGTGAATTTGTATGAGTCTAAAACTCTGATCAAGAATGGAATGGATGATACTCTTTATCAGGCGTTGGTCGCGGAAAAAGCAGGTCGCTTAAACCGTACCATCATCAACTATTATACTCTGTGTGGAAATCGTTACTGTCAGACCTTTGAAGAAGCCTATACCCGTTTTATTGATCTTGTGGCGGATGATCAGGTACAGGAGAGTATACGGGAATTGAAAGACATGGAAAAAGGGGCGCATCGTCGACATTTCACCATACCAGAAATTCAGAGTAAACTTGAAAAGATCAAAAAGCACCTGGAGCAGCATCACGAGACTGCGCAGAATGAGTTCATGATCATGCAAGATTGCTATAATCATCTTCAGAATTTGATTGATAAGTTTGATTCATGGAGGGAGCATTCTGAACTTTCATTGGCTCAAACCAGTTTGCTCGAGAATAAGATTGATGATTTGGCGAAGTATGTGGGTAAGAAGAGATTGATCATGGTAGAGCTCAAAGGAAGGTATGAAGGGATTGAATACTGGGCAAAATGGTTTAAGGAGCAGTTTCCGATGCTCTTCCGTTTCATGGATGATGATTTAGAACAATTTTAACCGCGAAGACCGCGAAGATCGCGAAGATGCGCGAAGAAACAGACCAACTTCAATTATTTTTTCAAAACCTACTGCGTTGAGTAATGAGGTTATACATAGTAACTAATCTTAAAAATATTAAAAATTTATAATCGGACATGTTTATCGGAAAATCACTATGATTGCTCCAGTCTTCGCGCATCTTCGCGGT
>JAAKFL010000104.1 GCA_011065065.1 Chlamydiota bacterium
TTGGGGATAAGAATACTGCGGCAGCCCATTCTGAACCCAAAATAGATACCCCTCGCATTTTCTTTTCTGTCTTACCAGGTGATGAAAACGAAATACGAGAACTCTGTGATCGCTGGGATCTCTGAAAAATGGGGCACGGACACGATTTGTTTTCTATATGATACGTGGTGATAACCAGTCGGGGCTCCAAAAATCGTCTTTCTATAAAATTTGACCCAAAGCAATCAATCCCATACAATCCAAAACTTAAGACAAAACAGGATTAAAGACTCGGTGGGATGAACAACATACCTTTCTCGAAATCACTTACGGCTCTAGGAGAATATTTTGTCCTCATCGTCAGTGTGTTCTGGGTCTCAATTCGTCGCCCACCCAGTTTCTCCCTCATTCGCAACCAGCTCTATGAAATTGGTGTGGCTTCCTTACCTGTTATCTCCATCACCGGATTCTCCACCGGAATCGTGCTCGCCGCACAAGCGTACTTCCAGTTGTCCGGCTATGGTCTGACCAGCGTCACGGGCCTTATGGTAGCCAAGGCGATGATGGTGGAAATGGGGCCAGTCCTCACCGCCTTCATGATCACGGGACGGGTTGGGGCTTCTATGACCGCCGAATTGGGGACCATGCGTGTCACCGAACAGATTGATGCATTAAAATCTATGGCTGTCAACCCCTTAAGATATCTTGTGGCTCCTCGTTTTATTGGCGGAATCGTCATGTTGCCTTTGTTGACCATTTACAGCTGTTTTATGGGGATTGTCGGTGGATACATGATTGCAGTCCATTATTATGGGATGGATCCCCAAACGTTTCTGGATCCCCTTCCCGTTCACCTCGATAACTTCGATTTATTTAGCGGAATCTTGAAATCGATCTTTTTTGGGATAGTGATTGTAACGATCAGCTGTTACAAGGGAATGACATCCCATGGAGGAGCCAAGGGTGTAGGTCGCTCGACAACCAATAGTGTCGTTATCTGTTACTCTGTCATTCTCATTACGAACTTTTTGATCACAATTGGGATCAATAGCTTCTATCCGTTCCTAGAAAAATATCTCCCATGGATGGTGAAGTAAATGACTGAAGAAAGAAAACTAAAAATTAAAGTCAGGGATCTTTGGAAACGATATGGTTCATTACAGGTTCTGACAGGTCTCGACTTGGATGTCTATGAGGGTGAAACCCTTGTGATTCTTGGTCGATCAGGCGTAGGAAAGAGTGTTCTTCTGAAGCAGATTATGGGAATCGAGATTCCCGAAAAGGGATCGATCGAGTTTAATGACAAAGATCTTCTAACTCTTTCAAGAAGAGAGAGATTAAAAGAATATATGCACATGGGGATGTTGTTTCAAGGATCCGCACTATTTGATTCGATGAACGTCGAAGAGAACACCAGTTTTTACCTCAATCAACATGGCGATCCCAGAAAAGATGGCGCGATCACTAAGGAAGAAATCCGAGAACGAGCAATAGAAGCTCTGCGGATGGTGGATTTGGAGGGAACAGAAAAAAAGATGCCTTCTGATCTTTCTGGGGGTATGAGGAAACGGGCAGGTCTGGCACGGCTGATTGTTTACCGCCCTAGCGTCATGTTATTTGACGAACCCACAACTGGCCTCGATCCCATAACCGCTATGCAAATCAACAAGTTAATCAAAAAAACTCAGCATGAGCTAAAAGCCACAAGCATTGTGGTGACTCATGATATTCGGTCAGCTACGGAAGTGGGAGACCGCCTTGCTTTGCATCATGATGGCAAAATTCGTCATATCGCTACGAAGGAGGAATTCTTCGAAATTGACGATCCTGTCATCCAAACCTTTATTCAAAATGCTGAAATAAGTAAAAGTATGATTGGAGGATAAGAGAGAAAATATGAGTAACCAAACCAAAAATGCGATGATCGGAGTTTTCGTCCTGGTAGGACTGGGGATTCTCACGTATATCCTCCTCTTTCTCCACCCCAAAATAGGAGATGAGGGTCAAATCCTGCGTGTCCGTTTTACCGATATCGACAAGGTTTCCATAGGGACAAGAGTCCTTTTTGCGGGACACCCTGTAGGGGAAGTGACGAATATTCAAGAAATTGATGACGCAAGACAAAAAGATAAACTCTACAAAGGCGAAGTCTACATCTATGAACTCACCTTAAAAATCGATTCAGGGGTGATTGTCTATACTACTGACGAAATCTCTGCTATGACCTCGGGACTATTAGGTGAAAGACAGGTCCTGATTTCTCCGAAACCCCCAAAACCGGGACAAATACTTGTCCGAGTCACCGATCAAATCTTATATGCCACTCCACCAGTGTCTATCGAAGAAACATTGAAGCTAGTTAGCGATTTCACGGAAAAACTGGATACAGGTTTTGCAACTCTTGAAAAAGATGAATTTTGGGAAAATATGGGAGCCATCGCAGAAAATGTAGCTGAGATCTCCGATTCTTTAAATAAGCCAGAGGAACTTGAGTCCTTTATTACCAATGCCAGTGAATTTTCAGACAACTTGAATAACGATCTTTACTTACGTGTCACATCCATTCTTAGCAAGGGAGAAACCCTTATGGATGACATCAACCACTATGGGATTCTTTTCCACACCAACAAAAGTTGGCAGAGATTACGTGCAAGACGGGTTAACCTCATGGGAACGCTGTCGACTCCTTCTGAATTTAATAACTTTTTCACCGACGAAATCAACCAAATCAGCACATCACTCTCCCGCGTCAACATGGTTTTGAATGATGGTGAAGGATGCGCCGATTACTGGAAAACCCTTTGTGGTAAAGAGTTTGTGAAAGTTTTTGCCGATCTTCTTAGACGTATCGATGGTCTTGAACAAAATATTAAGCTTGTGAACCAGCAAATCGTAGAGAATAGGGAAGAGTGTTGTAACTGCCAATAATCTATGGAAAACTTACCGTATTCACATATCGAAAAAGGGACCTTCTTGATCTCCACCCCAGAAATCGACACAGGTCTTTTTTTTCGAAGTGTCATCTTGGTTTGCGAGCATACACCAGAAGGTTCTTTTGGCTTAGTGATCAACAAAAACCTTGACCTTGAGTTACCTGAGGACATTATTGACGTTCAAAAGCTAGCCAATCCTCGTGTTGGCATCAGAGCCTCAGGACCCGTCCAAACTAACCAGATGATGCTGCTCCACACCTGCGATAAGATTCAAGGTCAAACACTTGAGGTTTGTGAAGGGGTGTATTTGGGAGGAAACCTCGAATTTTTGCAAGAAAGCGTCGTCGACATCAATGGGCCCGATATCTACCTCTGTTTTGGGTATTCTGGATGGGGAGGAGGTCAATTGGAGCGAGAATTCCTTGATGGTAGCTGGCTAATCTACCCTTCATCTGAGGAACTGTTATTTAATGTGTCCCCCGATGTCCTATGGCAGACCCTATTGCGAAAAATGGGAGGAAAGTATGCGACCCTCTCCATGATCCCGGAAGACCTCACCCTCAATTAGTTCCCTTTATATTTTAATTAATTCATGCTATTAATAAATCATAGAGTAAGAGAGATACCGCTATGGAAGAGTATCATCCCAAAACCAAACAGCATATTTCGAACACCTTGAAAAGAATGTTGATGAACAGCGAGGCAAATCTTCGAGCATTGTTTAACCATTCAATGCATGGAGTCATCGCATGCAACGAGAAAGGGGTGATCGAATCGTTCAATCCTGCCGCAGAACAAATATTAGGCTACGACAACAACGATGCGATAGGTCAAAACTTTTGGGATTTCTTGGAGGATCCTCAACTTGGAATCGAACTCACCTTTACAGAAGACCTCAGAGGTATTGATGATACTAAAGTGGCCAACAAATATGAGTTGAATGCCAAGCATCGCGATGGAACCCTCCGCCGCATAGAATTACGTGTGATTCGCATCGGTCATGAATCGGAAAACCTTTACCTTGGTGTTTTTCATGACATTACCGTAAGAAAAGAGATTGAAGACACCTTAAGAAACACAAACATTATTCTGGATACACTCACACGTGTAGAATCACAATTCATTATCGACAAAGACAAATCGAATATCAGTGAGATATTTCTTGAGCTAGTGATTTCGTTAATTGCCGTGACGAGAGGGAGTCATGGCCTCATCGCCCAGATAAAACATACCAATGAAAAATTTCCTTCATTTGGCCACATTGCGGCATCCGAACCCGGCTGGAAAACGGAAGTTCAGAATCTGTACCAATCTAAGGAGCGAAAAGATGTCAACTTTGCGCTCATTGCCCCACTATTAACCAAAGTGATTGAAAAAAGTGAACCGTTGATAGCCAATAACATCAACCCAACGGACCCCTATAAGAAACACAACATCAAACATTTCCTGGGAATCCCATTGATCAATAAAGATAAGTTGGTCGGAGTCCTAGCGCTGACCCACAGTGACCATCCATTTGATGAAGAAACTATCCAGTTTATCCTCCCAATTCTCCAAGTGTGCATCATCATTATGGAAGACTATGAATTGGAGCTTGAAAGGTTACGGGCTAAAGGGATGTTGAAAGAACGTGACGAAAAACTCACTTCTTATGTAAAAACGCTGGCCTCGAAGAATCGAGAATTAGAGGATGCACGGGATCAAGCGCTTTCTGCTAGCCGTTCAAAAAGTGCATTTTTAGCCACGATGAGTCATGAAATCCGGACCCCCCTCAACGGAATTATGGGGATGACCGAACTATTGCTGAATACTGACTTGGATGAGATGCAGGAAAAATTTTCTCTAAAAGTCTATCAATCAGCTGAGCACCTCCTCTCTTTAATCAATGACATCTTAGATATTTCGAAAATCGAAGCTGGACAGCTTGAACTTGAATGCATTGAATTCGATCTCTATTCAATCATTAAAGAAACAGCAGATATGCTTTCACCAAAAGCGCAAGCGCAAGAGCTGCAGCTCAACATTGAATTTCCCCCAGACCTCCCGAAGACCTATTTGAGCGATCCCTTTAGAATTCGGCAAGTGATCACAAACCTTGTGGGAAATGCCATTAAGTTTACCCGAAAAGGCTATGTCGTTTTAAGGGTTTTATCAGGATCATCTCCCGACACCATTCGTATTGAAGTACAGGACACGGGAATTGGAATCAAGAAGAATCGACAAGAACGAATTTTTGAAACATTCTCGCAAGAAGATTCCACAACGACGCGTAATTTTGGTGGTTCGGGATTAGGCCTTGCAATTTGCAAAAAAATAATTAAAGCTATGAATGGAGATATTGGACTAGAAAGCGAACCTGAGAAGGGATCAACTTTTTGGTTTGAGCTCCCTATAAAAATACCAGAAACTCAAACAAAAAAATAACGTAACGAGAAAGAATGAAAAAAATTACATCAGAATTCAATATAGACGTACTTGTCGTAGATGACTACCTCATCAATCTTGAGCTGACGAAACACATGCTCCAAATGATGAAATGCCGTGTAGACACAGCAGAAAATGGAGTGGAAGCACTTAAGAAAGTAAAAGATAAAAAATACGACATTGTCTTTATGGACATTCAAATGCCGGATATGGACGGCATTCAAACAACCAGTGAAATCAGAAAGATCACAGAAAACAACGGACACATTCCCGTAGTTGCGTTAACAGCCAATGCCATTGAAGGCGATCGTGAAAAGTATCTGGATTCGGGTCTCGATGACTATATCAGCAAGCCCATTACTGGCGAAGGTCTGGAAGAGATACTTCTTCGGCAGTTGCCCGCGGACAAAGTCCTGCATCGGTAATCTTTGTATTAACCTGTCTTTATGATTTTATTCACCACAGAGGCACCGAGAATTGTCTTAACCCTCTGTGGTGAAAATGTATTAGCTTTTAATCACCAGCACAAGCTCCTAATAGTTCACAGCATGGGCCGATCACTTTACAACATTCACCACCTACCTCAATACAAGGGCCAATACCCTCAGCCACAAAGCCTATAGTCTCACCAGCACACTCACAAACAGGTCCACAATTACTGAAAAGCCAACTTAATCCAAAGCATCCTAAGACTGCAGTACCTATAGGGCAGCATGTTGTTAACAAGCAACAAATACAAATTTCTTTTTTATGTTCATGAACTTCATCTTTCAGTTTATTATTTTTATCTTTGATTTTTTCTATGGCTTTGTCGATTTTTGATTCTGATTCTTCAGAGCTCCCCCTTGTTATCACATCTGAGAAGGTACTTTTTTTTACTGGATTCATGGTTTTCTCCTTTCGTTGTTATAAACAGAAGGAAAAAGATAACTTATATATCACATTAAGTTCAATAATAAGACTTTTTTTAACTCAATCGTTTTTTGGTAAGTGTATCTTTTTTTTTATTTATTTATGATTTTCGTGTCTTAATAATTTTACCGCGAAGATCGCGAAGACCGCGAAGATGCGCGAAGACAGGAACACTTTATGATGTTTTACCGAGAAACGTATCCGATTTTAAATCTTCGATATTCAAGCAATGCCTTCATTTTCTTCGCGCATCTTCTCGGTCTTCGCGATCTTCGCGGTTAAATTTGTCAGTCACGGAAACTCTAAAATTAGATATGAAAATTTTCTAAAAGGTTAGTCTTTAAG
>JAAKFL010000105.1 GCA_011065065.1 Chlamydiota bacterium
TATATCCTGTTTATCCTGTCGTTTACGATCCTGTTAATCCTGTTATTTTTACCAAAACATTTGAAATTAATAGATTGTCAATTAAAGCCTTATGTTTTTAATATTAAACGTTTTAGAGGACAGTGTAAAAAGATGTGTAGAATTGTAAGGGCAAGCCTACGCACTCCAAAAAATTATTAATCCTGCAACAGAACCGACTGTACAAGTTCCCATGAAAAGCCACGCCGCGCTAACGCCGCTATCACCTGCTGCTTCTGCTTGGGATCCGATAAATCCTTGTGACGATACTTCGTCTTAAGCAAACTTTTGATTTGCTCTTCTTGTGATTCACTCGTGAGATACCGATCCAACAACTCTTCGCATTGATCCAAAGGAATCCCTTTCATGCGAAGTTTTTGCTGAATTGCATACTTGCCCAGATTGCGTGAAATTTGCGCACGCACATAAAAATCCAACCACTCATCATCATCCAAATACCCCAATCTCTGAAGTTCAGAAAGTACTTGTTCAATTGCAGATGAAGAAGCCCCAAGATCACGAAGCTTTTTTCTCAGTTCTGTTGAATGCTGCGCTTTAGCAGAAAGACTTCTGACAGCAAAAAGCATGGTTTGACGGTATTCGAGCTCTTCCAGCTCTTTAAGATTTTGAACATCGAAATCGGGATTTTTTCCGAAGAGACGAGGAGAAACACTACGCCAAAGCTCACCTTCAACGTAAATTTTTACTTTGGAGTGTTCCTTTTTCCATTCAACGATCATTTTATACCGCTCGTGATTAAAAATCGGTTTTTGTCTTTCTCAAAGCCAAAAACCGATTTTTTAATCACGATCGGTATAATTTATTGAAAAAGTCTAATTGTGGATCTTGATGGGCCGCTTTTTTATCTTTTGGGGCCACCTTTTTCACAGGACGTGGAGTCACCCGAACTCCTTTCGCCTTCACCCCTTTCGCCAACACATCGTTAAAGTCAAAGTTCACAGAAGAAATCTTTTGCTTCGCTTTGGGAACCAGTTTCAACGTTAGCGTAATGTTGGGGTTCGTAGAAATGTATTCAAGCTTTCCACTACTATTAAAATAACGATATTCTTTGTCGAGGATAAACTTATCCACCACAAATCGCTTCGCATAACAAATCTTTTTCGCATCGCTATAGATGACGTTAAACTCGGTTTTCTTATCGGCTACTCCCACAAAAGCCACTTTTTTTCCATCAGTTTGAAGGAACTGCTTATCAGGAATGTTGATCGCCTTCAATGTTCCGTCTCGATAAATCACCAGTAGCTTATCAAAATTGGTACATTCAAATGAATAACCGTTTTTCACCTTCGTTCCCACAAAACCTTGTTTCGGATCAAAACTTACAGTGACCTTCTTGGTCTGAATAGCTCGACGATCTATTTCAGTAATTTCTCCGATCAAAGTTTTACGGGGAAATTCTTTACCATATTTTTTAATCAAGTCTTTCAAATAACTGATGGTGACACGCTTGATCTGTTTGAGTTTTTTTTCGACTTCTACAAGCTGCTCTTTGTAAGCCTTGATGTCTTGACGATTGCGCTCAAAGTCATAACGCGAAATACGACGAATAGGAATCGATAGCAGCCGTTCACGATCCTCACGCACAGGGATTCGATAAAGCTTTTTATGATAAGGCTTCAGTGCCTTTTCAATCACCTTATGAATCTCTTCGTAAGTTTTAATCTCTTCAATCTTTTTGTAGATACGATTTTCGATAAAGATCTGTTCCAATGTTTTCTCAAAAATCTTTTCCTTCAAACGATCCCGTTCGATTTCCAATTCTCTCTTGAGATAACCCTTTAAGAGGTCTGTGTTGTAAGCCAAGATTTCATGAACATTTATCTCGACAGGGAATCCTTCCTTAATGACCACAACATTGGAATTTACAGAGACTTCACAATCGGTAAAGGCGTAGAGGGGTTCAATGAGATCTTTCGCGTATTGACCGCGAGGCAAAGTAATCTCAATCTCCACATGCTCCGCAGTATAGTCGTCAATGGAATCAATCTTAATTTTTCCCTTCTTGGCGGCTTCATCTATAGAACGGATGAGTGATTCGGTGGTGGTTCCATGGCAGATTTCAGTGATGACAAGTGTTTTAGGATCCCGTATTTCAATTTTGGCGCGAAGCTTGACCTTCCCGTTTCCACGATTATACTGAGAGGCATCCATAATCCCGCCTGTAATAAAGTCGGGATAAAGAATGTATTTTTCTCCTTCAAGAACAGCAATCTGTGCTTCCAGCAGCTCCACAAAGTTATGAGGGAGAACCCGAGTCGACATCCCCACAGCAATCCCCTCCGCCCCTTGCATCAAAAGCAGAGGAATCTTAGCGGGCAACCTCAGCGCTTCTTGATTTCTTCCATCATAAGAGGGAAGCATTTCGGTGATGTCGGGATTGAACATAGTTTGAAGAGCAAGAGGAGACAAGCGTGTTTCGATATATCGAGAAGCCGCAGCGGGATCGCCGGTGTAAATATTCCCAAAATTTCCTTGCTCGTCGAGAAGAAATCCTTTATTCGAGACATTGATTAAGGCATCTGTAATCGCAGCATCACCGTGAGGATGCAAAGCCATGGTTTGCCCCACAACATTGGCGACTTTGTGAAAACGTCCATCGTTAATATTCCACAAAGTCAGCAAAATACGACGCTGCACAGGCTTTAAACCATCGGCAATATCAGGAATCGCACGATCTAAAATCACATACGACGCATAGCGCAGATAGTGATCTTGCATCAAATTTTTAAGATCATTTGGTGACTGTTCGCTCATAGTTCATCTGGCTCGTTAATCAAATTATCCATGATAAAATTCTTTCGCTTTGGAGTATTTTTCCCCATATAGAACTCCAGAGTCGGTTTGATATCGGAGAAATGGTGTACTGTAACAGGAGTCAACTTCATATCTGGACCGATAAATTGCTTGAATTCTCCTGGGGAGATCTCTCCCAATCCCTTAAATCGGGTCACTTCAGACCCTTTCCCAAGCTTTTCCACCGCTCGCTTTTTTTCATTTTCCGAATAGCAATAAAGGGTCTCTTTTTTATTTCTCACTTTAAAAAGCGGGGTCTCCAACAGGTACAAATGACCGTTCAACACCAAACCTTCAAAATAAGTGAGAAAAAACGTCATCAACAAGTTACGAATATGCATGCCATCCACGTCGGCATCTGTCGCCAAAACGACCTTATTATAACGCAAATTTTCCAGATCTTCTTCGATATTCAGAGCGCTCATCAAATTGTACATCTCTTCGTTTTTGTACAACTGATCCATTTTCATTCCGAAAACATTCAAAGGCTTTCCGCGAAGAGAAAACACGGCCTGGGTCAATGGATCCCGTGCCGCCACAATCGAAGCACTCGCGGAATCTCCCTCAGTCAAAAAGATCATTGTCTGATCACAACGCTTCGACTTATCATTAAAATGAAACTTACAATCGCGAAGCTTGGGAATCTTAAACGAAATCTTCTTCTGCTTCTCTTTCGCTTCTTTCTTAACTGCAGACAATTCTCGACGTAATTTTTCGTTAAACGCAATGCGCTCAATAAGCTTATTCCCCACATCAGGATTCATATAAAGAAGATTGGTGACAGCCTCTTTGACTTCTTGAACGATTTCACCACGAATTTCAGTATTTCCCAACTTATTCTTCGTCTGAGATTCAAAAATAGGATCTTTCAACTTGATCAAAACAGCACCCAAAATCCCTTCTCGAACGTCTACACCTTGAAAATTCTTTTTAGCGTAAGTGTTGACTCCTTTCAAAATCCCTTCACGAAATGCTGAAAGGTGAGTCCCCCCATCAGTTGTATACTGACCGTTCACGTAAGAAAAATGAGTCTCTCCATAACTTTGAGTATGGAGAAATGCGAATTCCAAATGTTTCCCAACGTAATGAAGTGGCTTGTAAAGACTGTCATCATCGGAAACTTCCGAGTTCAATAAATCAAGAAGACCATTTTCCGATTGAAACTTCTCCCCATTTAACTCAATCGTCAAACCTTTGTTCAAATAGGCATAATTCCAAATGCGCTTCGCCACAAATTCTGGCTCGAATCGGTACTTATTAAATATCTCAGGATCAGGCAAAAACTCGACATACGTTCCATTCTTCTCTTTAGTCTTCCCCTTTTTTTGCTTCTTTAACTTTCCTTGAGAAAAATTCGCTTCAATCATCTTTCCATCACGATAACTGTGGAGAAGAAAGTCGCTAGAAAGCGCATTCACCGCTTTCGATCCAACACCATTCAATCCCACAGAAAATTGGAAGACATCATCGTTATACTTCGCACCAGTATTGATCTGACTCACACACTCAATCGCTTTCCCCAAAGGAATCCCACGCCCAAAGTCACGAATACTCACTTTACCCGTTTTGTAATCAATCTCAATCTTCACCCGATCGCCGTATTTCATGATGAACTCATCCACGCTATTGTCGATGATTTCCTTCAACATCACGTAGATCCCATCGTCAGGATGCGATCCATCGCCCAAACGACCAATATACATCCCCGAACGCAACCGGATATGCTCCAATGCATTAAGTGTCTTTACCGTTGATTCATCGTATTTTTTGGCCATATTCACTCTATTTACATGATAAATTCTTCAAAATCGATGCTAACAACTTCTGATTAGATAATCCAGTGAAGAATTTTTATTTTAATTTTAAAAATACTATAATAAAAATAAAAGGTTATTTACTAAAATGAGTATCAATAAACAATTTAGTATAAACGAGATTAAGTTTCAAGGAGAAATTCGCACTGAAGATCCACAAGATTCCCGCCTGACCAAATTATTCTGGATTCACTATCCTCTCGATATCCAAGGATCTCACCATATGTCCTCATTTCAAGGGGATCTAGACGTCTTTCGGGCTGAAATTTGGGAAATCATTATTTCCGCTCGAGATCGCATCAATTTGGAAATCGCGAAATTAAAAAATAATTTTAACGAAATTGAGCAGGTGAAATCTCAGGTTTCGGAGACTTTTGCCGAAGTGGAGCGGAAAGTGAGTCAGCGGGCAGGTGAGTTTAAGGCAGGTCATTCGCAGCCAGAATCGATCCAATTGGATAATGAGCTGGAGAACCGGCTTGATACTTTAGGGTGTAAACCGATGATTTGGTGGGATATAGAAGAAAAATTTCCTGAATCAGATCAGCTTCAAGAGATCGCTAAGATACTTAAAAGTGGGTGGGAATCAGTGAGAAAGTGTTTAGAGTAAAATCGCTCTGTTCATTATGGTGAGGCTATGGCAAGGTCACCTTTCAAAAAAAAATCAGTCCTGATCACAGGGGGAACTGGATCCTTTGGGCGAGCGATGGCCGCTCGACTCTTAGAGGAAGACGCATGCTCTAAAGTGATCATCTTCAGTCGTGATGAATGGAAACAGTGGGAAATGCAACAGATTTCCCCCATCTACAACCACAAAAAAATCCGTTATTTTTTGGGAAGTGTCCGCGACCTTCCCCGATTAAAGCTCGCTTCCCGGAATGTTGACTACATCATCCACGCCGCAGCGCTGAAGCAAGTTCCCGCAGCGGAGTACAATCCATCTGAATTTGTTCAAACAAATATCATGGGAGCCATGCATGTAATTGAAGCCGCGATCTATCGCAATGTCGAAAAGGTAGTGGCCCTGTCCACCGACAAATCGGTCAATCCCGTCAACCTGTATGGAGCGACAAAGCTATGTTCCGACAAACTCTTTATTGCGGGAAATTCATATGTCGGAGATCAAGGAACACCGAAATTTAGCATTGTTCGCTATGGAAATGTGCTCGGTAGCCGTGGAAGTATTTTGCCTTTCTGGAGAAAACTTCTGGAAGATGGAGCCGAATCTCTTCCCATTACCGATCCTGACATGACCCGATTTTGGATCACCATTGATGAAGCGATAGAGTTTGTGTATCAAAGTTTTGGACGAATGCAAGGAGAAGAGATATTTATTCCGAAGAACCCTTCTGTCAAAACCATTGATCTCGCGGAAGCGCTTTCACCTGGAATCAAAACGGAAACCATTGGGATTCGAGAAGGAGAAAAGCTGCACGAAAGCTTGGTGAGTGCTGAAGAATCGCCCTACACCTTTGAATTCGACGATTATTACACTCTGCTTCCTCCGGTCCACGGCAAATCTTTAAAGCAGCGGATGTGGAGGCAGTCAGTGAGAGGAACAATAGTTCCAAAAGGGTTTGTGTATGCGTCGGACACAAATCCAAAAAGGCTAACGATCGAAGAACTTAAGCGCATCATCGATTAATTTTAACGCAAAGCGAGCCAGTCCTTTCAGGACCCCTATCGGTAAATAACCACATCCTGTCCATCCTAACTATCCTTTTATCCTGTTATCCTGTGCTAAGGAAACAGGATAAAAGGATAGTTAGGATGGACAGGATGTTTTTAAATAGTTTACAATAAGTAACTTGTAATTTTGTTATTTAGGAGGGGCAAAGACACGAAGACGCAAAGAATAGGTTCACCAGACTTTGCGTCTTCGTGTCTTTGCTTCTTTGCGTTAAAATTTCACAAGGCACTT
>JAAKFL010000106.1 GCA_011065065.1 Chlamydiota bacterium
CTTGGGTTTTCAAAATAAATTCTCATGTGGACATCATGAGCGCGGGAAGCTAACTCGCGTTAATAATAGAATATCGGCACCTTATGCATGTAAATCCCTTGCAAATAGTGACCTTTGAGATAAAAAACGCAGAGGCGCAGGGAGCGGTAGAGTAGAGAGGGGGGATTAATCCCCCCTCTCTACTCTACCGACCTCTGTGGTGAAATTATATTTTATCAACAAATTTTCCAGCGGGAATTGCTGCACAGAGAAACACATTTTAATGGGATAATAGAATTAAATCAATGCCATGTGTTATATCCAGGAGAAAGTAGGGTTGTTATAAAATTTTCGATGTTACCCATTTTATTTGTGATACAGATTGTCTTGATTTCCTTTGCTGCCAAGAAAACTCAGGAAGCAGGATCAATCAATTCTCATCAAAGAAGATTTGTCAACTGGATACTATTAGCTCTTGTTATATGGGGTGTGATCACTTCGTATCTCAGTTTGAATGGCTTTTATCACACCGAACAATTTTTGAGCTCGTTACCTGGCATTTGGATCACTCAAATTGCAGTTCTCATTGTTCTGATTCCGTGGATTTTTTCTCAATCTTTTCGTCATGCCACTAATAGCATCATTGATAAGACACCGTTGCATTTCATTATGGCTTTTGAGGGGATTCGAATAGCTGCAATAGGAGGAGTCATAAAGGGGTATCGCGGGGAATTTTCGCCCTTTTTTGCGAAGACCATTGGAATCCCTGATTTTCTGATCGGGATCGCCTCATTGATAGCTGCCTATTTAATCTATAAAGGTGTATGGAAAGAGCGTTCAGCCATTGTCATTAACCTATTGGGTTTGCTCGTGATCGTTCCTTTTGCGATGGTGTTTATTAACCTTGGTCTCCCTGGGCCCATGTATCTTATTTCTGAGACACCTAGCTTGAGTACGATTTTTGATTACCCCATGGCCTTGGCACCAACGTTAGTGGTGCCAATATTTGTGATGGTGAATCTATTTGTCGTGATTCGTTTGATGACAAGACATAAAAAGGAGAAAAATTATGGATCAGAAAAAGAAGCTTGAATTTTCCCTATTACTTTTAAGGCTTGGGGTTTTCATCGTGATGTTCATGTGGACCATTGATAAGATCATGCGTCCAGAACACAGTGCAGCTGTATTTGAAAAGTTTTATTTCATTTCTGGCTTTGGAACTGAGATTACTATTGCTTTAGGTGTTCTGGAGCTGGTCATCATTATTGGTTTCTTGTTGGGTCTCTACAAAACTTGGACATACGGATTGGTTTTGCTGTTTCATTTCATCTCAACGATCTCAACTTTTAATCAGTATTTGTCGCCTTTTGAAGGAACGAATCTTCTTTTCTTTGCTGCATGGCCTATGTTGGCTGCATGTATCTGTTTGTTCCTCATGCGGAAGCAGGATAGGATGTTGTCAGTTACTTAAAACGATCTTTTTAAAGGTTTGGGCATTCTCGACAGCGTACCCATAAGCGTCATTGTTGAAAAATGCCCATACTTCTTTTCCTTGAGCGAGCCAGTTTTTGGTTTTCTTAGCATATTGGGATAACTCGCGATTCGTATACTTTGTACCGTAATCTTTTCCGTGAAAACGTAAGTAAACCGTATCTGATGTGACAGTTTCTCTTGTTGGATATCCATTTTTCCAGTCGGCGATCACAAAAGTCATTTCCTTTTGTTCGAGAAATTCTAATGCTTCGTCAGAAATCCAGGATTTATGTCTCGTTTCAATAGCAAATTCAAAGCTCCGGTAACGCCGTAATAGCTTGAAAAAGTCTTCTACGTTTGGATTGGTGAATTTGACTTGGGGAGGTAACTGGACCAGGATCGGCCCCATTTTTGGCTTCAGGTTTTTGAATCTTTTAAGGAAGTTTCTCAATGACTCTTCCACATCGTGTAGTTTTTTCACATGAGTGATGTAACGGCTTAATTTAGTGCAAAAAAGGAAATCATTGGGAGTTTGATGTTTCCATTTGTTGACAGTTTCGGCTGTTGGGAGTCTATAGAAACTGGAATTCAGTTCAACACAATCGAAATGTTGGCAATAGAAGTCGAGGAAGTCTTTTGACCTGAGATCTTCAGGATAGAAGAATCCCTTCCATCCCTCGTAGCTCCAACCCGATGTTCCGACATGAAATAGACTCATATAACCCCTCATATACTGGGTCTTGTATAGACTCGTCAACTTATCTTTGAAGTTGTGTTAAGTTTTTGATGAGATTTGCAAAATCTGATTACCCAGGAGAACCGTCCGTTAATATTATAGGAAATGCCGTCCAGGAAAGAAAGCGTTTCATGTAATTCTTTTTATCAGTCTCTGAAAGAGAACCTTCAGAAACAAGTCTATTTAAAGTTTTATTTACAGGGTGAATATGTATTTCATCATTCTTTTTTAAGACTTGTAAAACACCATTTAACATGGCCTTACAATGACATGGATCATAGAAAATACCAGATCCATCTTTATTAATGTAAGAGGGATCAATATTAATTTCTTGTATGATTTCTTTTTCGAGTTTAGAATCTTCATTTTCAATATCATCACCACAGCCATTCGATATGACTTTGAAGAAGATTTGGGGTGTAGGGTCATCAAGATATATCAAGAGATTTCTGGTAAGAGTAGATGCATATTGACCTTGATTATCAGTCCGGTATCCTAATTCAATTGTAAAACTCATTTTTTTTCTCCTATTTCGTTTTTCTGCTTACACTTGGATGATTTTTGATAGTGAATCTCCAGTGTTCAGTGGCATATTCTTCAGCATAATCGATTCCGACACGTGGAGATCTTACGATTTGGTCATCGGGGATTGTCATACCGCGATCTTCGATCCAAATTTGGTCTTCGGTTAAGTTGACACCCGTATGGGTATTTTTGATACCCAAAGCTTTAGTGAGGAGGGCAGGACCTGAGGTGAGACGGGGACTCTTTTTTGACTTCTGGCACCGCTTTAACATGGCATCAATCCCATCTGTAGGTTCCAAGGCGCGGATAAGAATCGCGTGTGGGGTATCAAGTTTGTGGGTGATAATGTTGAACAGGTGATGCATGCCGTAGCAAAGATAGACATAGGCCACGCCTCCTGATTGATACATCATTTCTGTACGATCGGTCCGTCGGTGATTGTATGCATGGGAGGCTTTGTCATCTGGAGCCATGTAGGCTTCGGTTTCCACAATCATTCCTCCAGTGACGCCGTGATCATTGAGCTCGGTCATCAGAAATTTCCCCAGTAAATCTTTGCTGAGAAATAGAGTATCTTCATTTTGGAAATAGGAAAGAGGAAGTTTTTTTGTCATAATATTGGGATTAAGTTTAGAGGAATTTCTAATTTTAATAAAGAACTTCTTGGAGTGGTTTTACAAAAAATAAATTGCATGATATTTTTGGGCGATATTTATCGACGGAGGTATTATGAAGATGCGATATCTTTTCTTTATATTGGTCATATTGGGATGTCAGCTAGAAGCTCAAGCTCCTTGCTATTTTTATGACTCAAATCATGTGAGGTATGAACTCTATCAAACGAACGGTGGAAAAGACTATAACTGGTTGTTTCTTCCGGGTGGGCCAGGCTGTGATTCCCGATACTTCCACAGCCTTGTTGACGAATTGGATTTGCCAGGGAATGTGTGGCTTGTCGATATGCCCGGAAACGGTGATAACTTAGACGAATCATTTACCGACGTCATGAATTATGACCAATGGTTCGACATTTTCCCTGAGGTTATTAACAAATTTGACAATCCCATCCTTGTAGGGCAGTCATTTGGAGGCATGTTCCCTTTACTTTTCCCCGAGAATGAAGACAAGTTAAAGGGCTTTGTGATTCTGAATTCGGCTCCATCATTGTGGATGGAAGAGGCTGTCAATTATGCGCAACAGTTTAATTTACCTGATATCAGCGAAGCGGTTCAAACATTTATTCAAAATCCTTGCCAAGAAACCTTTGAACTTGGATTAGATGCCGTGGCGCCCTATTATTTTCCTCCATCAACATTGGAAAAAGGACGGCAGTTTCTCAAACAATTTCCTTACCATTTTCTTCCAGTACTGTGGTGGCAGATTAAAGCGGTCCAAATGAATTTTACAGCCAAATGGATTCCTGAAAATGTGCCCACATTAATTATTGGGGGAAAATATGATTGCATGACCCCATTCACATTATTTGAAAAGGATGTTAGATTCCATAGACCCAATATTCGCATGCTTTTGATTGAAGATGCAGGACATTTTCCTTGGATCGAAAATCCCAAAGCCGTTAAGGAAGCTTTTGATGATTTTTTAAGTGGTGTGTGACTTTCGATAAAGAACATGGGGACGCAAGGGGTGACCGAGATCTAAATTAGGATGTTCAAAATCATCTTTGGGATCGCGGGTCATTCCTAATTTTTCCATAAGCTTTTGAGATCGATGATTCAGAACTGCGGTCATGGAAACCAGTTCTTCTATGTTTAATTCGTTAAAGGCATAATCCATGACTTTTGCTGCTGCTTCAAAGGCATACCCCTTTCCCCAGTAGTCAAATGCCAGACGCCAACCAATTTCAATGCAAGGGGTAAAATGTGCAGGAAAGTCATGATCAATCAAGCCGACAAATCCGATAAACGGCGCCACACCTGGGACTTCTACTGCCCACAGTCCATAATTC
Source organism: Chlamydiota bacterium (assembly GCA_011065065.1). Taxonomy (GTDB): domain Bacteria; phylum Chlamydiota; class Chlamydiia; order Chlamydiales; family SLFE01; genus JAAKFL01. The sequence continues at coordinate 4,680 of JAAKFL010000106.1, forward strand.
TTTTTTTTAAATTGATCTTGGATTCTTTGAGCGAATGCATCGCTCTCTTCAGTTGATAACGTAGAGGGAAAGTAATCCATCACACGTTCGTCAGTATTAATCTTGGCAAATAGAGGGAGGTCTTCAGGTTTCCAGGGGCGTAAAATCAGGCGTTTTGTTTTTAAAATGGGGGCAGGCATATTCAATCTCCAAATAGAATAAACTATAACTGATAGTTTTTTATTTAACCATTCAAATTTTAATTTGATTGATTTTATTATAAAATAATGTTATTATAATTCCCTATTGAGGTGGTTATGAAAAAGTTTCGGCAAAAATTTTCTTGTATATTCATTTTGTTATTGATGGTGGGATATTTGATATCTCCTGCCCATGTCTCTTCTGTGACACGATATTTTCATGGAGTTGAGGTCAAGGATCCCTATGCTTGGCTGGAAAATATGGAATCCCTTGAGACAAAGCAGTGGGTTCAACAACAAAATGAAGAAACTGACCGCTATTTTCACGATATTGATGTAAGGGAAAAGATTCGAGAAAAGCTCGTGAAGAATTCGTGCATTGAAAGGATGGGAATTCCCGTTCAAAAAAACGGGGTCACTTTTTATACATATATGGGGCTGGATGATGACAAGATGACGTTGTGTTTTCAGGATTCTTCTGGAATGAAACGGGTCCTTGTTGATCCCGCAAAAGAAAAAGGGAAGAATCCCGCTTTTGAAGGGTTTGAGGTGAGTGATGATGGTCGTCAAGTGGCGTATTGTCTTTCAGATTGTGGCTCTGATGTCATGATTTGGAAATTTCTGGATGTGAAAACTGGTGAACGGCTTACGGATGAAATACACGGCATTAAGTTTTCTTCACCGCAATGGAGTCAGGTTGGTCAGGGTGTTTATTATATCCGATATGGTGAAGGGATCTATTATCATCGGATAGGCAGTGACACAGATCATTTGATTTATCAGTCTGATGCTTTTATGTTAGACCTTCATTTGATTTTAGACGATCAATATGTTTTGTTTTCAGTCCGATGTGCAGATGATCTCAAGAACGCCATTTATGCTGTTAACATTGAAGATGGAACATTGGTTGATTTGATGCCTCCTCACAAGGCAACGAGTCGATTTGTGGGTGAATTTGAGGAAAAGCTTCTTTTCATCACGGATGATAATGCTCCTCTTTCTCGATTGGTCGCATGGGATATTGAGGGTAATTGTGAAGAGCTGATTTCCGAGAAGGATTCTGTTCTATTAGATGCTTGTGTGACGAAAGATTTTATTGTGTGCTGTTACTTGAAGGATTGCGTTTCGGATCTGGTGGTTTATAATCATACCGGTTCTTGGGTTCGGAACTTTCCTATTGCTGGGAGAGGGACAGTTGTGGTGCCACACAAAGGTTTAGGACTATCTGGAGATGTTGACAATAATTTCGTATTTTCTGCTTATACCGATTTTTTGACTCCTTGTCGCCTACTTAAGTTTGATTTTGAATTAGGAACGAGTGAAGTCGTGTTTTCTCCTGCTCATCAATTGGATGAAAATTTTGTGACCGAGCAGGTCTTTGTACCCAGCAATGATGGAACACAGATACCGATGTTTTTGACCTATAAGAAAGGGATAAAACGGGATGGTCAAAATCCCACATTGATGTATGGGTATGGAGGATTTAATTTACCAATTCTTCCCTCATATACTCCCTTGATTGCCACATGGTTGGAAATGGGTGGCATTTATGCCTCTGTGAATTTGCGTGGGGGGATCGAGTATGGTCATGCATGGCATGAATCGGGAATGTTGCACAACAAGCAAAATGTTTTTGACGATTTTATTTCGGCAGGGGAGTGGCTCATTAAGCAG
>JAAKFL010000107.1 GCA_011065065.1 Chlamydiota bacterium
GCTGGAAGCCCGGCATATGTCAGCCCAGGCAGTAGCGGAGCGGAGGCCTGGGAAAGTATTCCTAAAATATCAAAGCCCTGAAAGGGTGACATAAGCCGCGGTCAATGTCACCCTTTCAGGGCTCTGATGTTTTTTTGTTCGTTTTCCCAGGCCTCCGCTCCGCTACTGCCTGGGCTGACAAATATCGGGCTTTCAGCCCTGCTATGTTTACTTCATGATATGAGCGGCGATAGCCGCTCGGGGCTCCAAGAAGCGACTTATTTTGTCATGGAAATAACGGTTAGTCCGTTAGTAGATCGATCTAACAACCAGGTTGGGAAACAACTTTAAGCAATGATCAGAAAACTTGCTCCCTGGCAAGCTACAAAGAAGTTTTAAATTTCTTGGCAAATGCTTTAACCCTCTATCTGTTAGCTGTTTGTAAATTATTAGCGATTCCAAATGACTCAATTTGGATAAAAACTCCAAATGAGATTCGACAAAATAATAAAGTGACAATGTAAGGTGGGCAAGATTATCCAAATATGGCAGTTCTTTAAAAGAAGAGTATGATTCGCCCCACCTGATACTCAAATGAACTAAAGTGTTTAATTTGGCAAGTTTTTTGACGCTACCTGGTGAATATTTACATTCAATACTTAGCCTCTCCAAAGACTTCATAGAATTCAGAGCCTCAATTCCTTTATCGTCTATCACTGAAGTGATAATCGATAAATCGACCACAGAAATTTGTTCATATATCGAGGAGCTTTCACAAGCATTTTTTATAGATAATTCTTCTAGGTTAGGAAAAGAAGCAATAAATGAAATTAGAGACGCATTCTCAAAAACCTCGATACCATTCTTGTTTTGACAACTATCTATTTCTAGAGATTTGATCTGATTTTTAATTGAACCCATATCTCTTTTAATAGATCCAACAATAGCTAAAGATGTTAGAGAAGTCATTTGTGCCAAACAGGTACCACGGAATAATTGACAATATTTCCAATACATTTCTTGCCATTCTTCTTTTTCAAGATATTCCTGGGACACAGGTTCGACATCATCTGTAAATTTTTTAAAAGAAAAGCAAATATCACTATATCTTGTTGCAAACATCAAAGTTTTTTTATCTCTGCTATTTAATAACTTTTCTAATGCTGCTTCCATAACAAATACAGCCATCTCACGACTCCAATATCCACGGCCTGTATTGACAGCAATATCATAAATCTTCTTAGCAACAACCTTGGAAAAATGCCGATCATAGAATCCCATCACTTTTAAAAGTTGATCATCACGGCTCAAAATTGCAAATTTCTTGGAGACAAAAGGAAGGATTTTTAGGCCCTCAAATCCAACGTCAACAAAAATTTTTAAAATAAGCTCATTTGGTAAATCAAAAATTGTTTTGGGCTCAGCCCTTCCTGCTTTAGTGTGTCTTTGACTCAACTCTTCGGTTGAGAGTTCAGGAGCTCTTTTATTATTTGAATTAATATTCATTTTAACCACAAAATAATTATTCTATTAATAATACAGTATTATTTAATTGATTGTAAACAATAAAATGATTAAAATTAATACTTTAGTGAACGCTTATCGCGGTAGCGATATCAGTTGTTAGCCCCGCCCGAAGTGAGCTTGCGAACGGAGTGCGGGGTAAAGGTAATAGAATATTCAGAACCCCGGCAGGGGTGACAGGGGGGGCACGCCACTCTGTCACCCCTGCCGGGGTTTAGATTTTTGGGCATACATAACCCCGCACTCCGTTCGCAAGCTCACTTCGGGCGGGGCTAACAACTGATATCGCTACCGCGATAGGGGTCCCAAAAGGACTGGCTCGCTTCGCGGTTAAAAAAAGCCAAAGCCGCTATACCCAAGAAGCTTTTCTATTTTTTAATCTGAGAGTCTCCGTAACTGAATCTGTGAGAATCGCATCACCAAAGAACTGAATGGGTCCAGGATAAACATAAGCGTCCTGACAGCGCCAATCCTGACGCAAACGCTTAAATTCGGCAAACACAGGACCATCGAGGTCCACAAGAGCTTTCCTGATCACAATCTTCATTTTCCCTTTCCGCATTTCTTTGCACATCAAAGGAACAAGCGGAATCCCCAAAATCCCCCACTCTTCAACCGGTTGATCCAAATGGGTCACACAGGCCATGTAGCCCGTTTTCTTTTGCTCAATCAACAATGCGGCAACATAGCCAAGCGCATAACAGTATTGGGTGTCAAAGTTCGACGGGAGACCAGAACGCCCTTCATACCCACAGAAATATGGTTGTGCGCTAAATTTCCCTTGATATTTCTGCCCCCGCTTCTTGAGCTCCGTTCTCACCATTTGCAACAACAGACGATCACTCTCAATTTTGGACACTTGAACGTTACCATGGGGATCGCGGTCTTTTAAAAGCTGAGCTTGGATTTCCAAGGGTAGGGTCTGATAACATTCGCGTGAATGGGATGAGAAATGCTCTTTTATGGACTCCGGAGTTTGATCAGATTTTTCTGCGAGAAGATGATTGAGTTCCGAAATCAGCGTTTTAATCTCGGGAATGAACTCCACAATTCCCTCAGGTATCAGAATCACACCGTAGTTTTTGTTTTTATCGGCTCTTTCACAAATAAGGTCCGCAATGTCATTCACGATCTCTTGCAGTGTTTTTTCTTCTTTTTGAACCTCTTCACCAATAAGTGTATAATTTGCATGTGTTTGTAACGCACACTCTAAAGCGATGTGTGAAGCTGAGCGCCCCATCAATTTTATGAAGAAATAGTACTTCCCAGCCGAAAGCGCATCCCGTGCAATATTGCCGATGATTTCAGAATAGGTTTTGCAAGCGGAATCAAATCCGAAAGACATTTCAATAAACTGATTTGTCAAGTCCCCGTCAATGGTTTTCGGAACACCCACAACTTGACAATCGATATTGTGTTGCAAGAAGTATTCGGCCAAAAATGCCGCATTGGTATTGGAGTCATCTCCTCCGATAATCACAACGCCATCTAAGCCAAGATTCTTGACCACTTGAGCCGTCGCTTCAAATTGTTCGGGCTTTTCAATCTTATCTCTCCCCGACCCAATCAAATCAAAGCCTCCCTGATTTCGATAGGGATCTAAGATCTCACTTGTAATTTCCGTATAGCTATCAATGAATAACCCGCGGGGGCCTCCGATAAAGCCATAAAGCTGGCTTTCAGGATGAAATTTCTTTAAGGCATCGAACAGCCCTGATAAAACATTGTGTCCTCCGGCCGCCTGCCCGCCAGAAAAAACAGCACCCACCTTTAAAGGGCGAGATGGAGATTCTCCTGAAACAAAATTTAAAAGCGGATTGGCATAGGTATGAGGAAAAGCTTCTTTTAATTCAGCTGCACATTCCTGATCGAGTTCCAGCACGTCTTGGGATTTAGCTGTGAGCTGATTTTTGAGGATTTTTGGAAGTTTAGGGTCAAATTCAGATCTTGCTTTCTGCAAATCGGTCATGTGTCTTCCTATAAAGTTTCAAGGAACCACTTGCGCGTTTCCTCTAACGTGTATTCTTGTTCCTCATTGTGTCCAAAATCGTGACCGGTATTAGGTAGACGCACAATTTGAGTTTTGGCTTGTGCTCCCTTCCGATGCTTTTCATATAGATGAGCATGTTCAATGGTCACCCCCTGGTCCACTTCACCATGAATATGAAGCATAGGGGTCTCGTGTAAATGGGCTAAGTGATCCTCTAAACGAATCTCAGCGAACTCTCGAATAAAAAGTTCATTAGCATGCATACCGTCAAATTTCATAATTTCTTTTCGCATTTCGTCTGTCGTTGCAGGATCTTCAAGAATATCCAAAACTGTTTCCCACTGCCTCGCATAAAAAGCCGGGGCCCAAAGAGCTATGGATTTGATGTTTCCAGATTCTTTTGCCGCCATCACAGCGACTAGACCTCCCATAGACTTCCCTAACATTCCAATTCGAGAATGATCGACATTAGGAAGCGTCAAAATAAATTTCAACGCTTGAATCGTATCTTCTACCTCACGCCCAATTGTCATATCTAGCCAGTCACCTTCACTATCTCCACACCCCCGAAAATCAAAACGAAATGAGGCAATACCTGATTTTGACAGCATCTCAGATTCATGAACGTAAACGCGATACTTACCAGCTTTGTGTCCTCCAAAGCCATGGCACATGAGGACGATCGGAGGATTTTCAACATTGAGCGGAAGATGGAGTGTCCCAAATATTTTGCACCCTCCACTTTCAAAATTCACACTCTCACGAGTTTCAAATTTCATTTTACGACTTAACGTTTGCATTATGCCAAACTTCCTTCTCTCACAGATTTCGCCCTGTGGTCAAGAAAAATTACCTTATCTAATCAAAGATATATCACAAAAAGCAAATAAAAAATTAAATTTCCAAGATATTGAATAAGAATAAGATGAGTAGCGGCACCTGGACTCGAACCAGGGACTCACGGATTATGATTCCGTTGCTCTACCAACTGAGCTATACCGCCATTGAAAATAGCGGGGGAAGGATTCGAACCTCCGACCTTTGGGTTATGAGCCCAACGAGCTAACCCCTGCTCCACCCCGCGGTAACCTTGTAAGCATCAAGAATATCAGAGGACGCTCTTTTAGGCAATAATTCTTTTATGATTTTTAGTGTCCTTGCTGTGGCACCCTGATGTTCGCGAATCAATTGAAGCCCATTCTCACCAATCCCGCGCCTCATGTTCTCATCTGTTAACAGTGACCGCAAGATTCCACTCAATTCTTGCATGGGAACTTGCAGCCCAGCTTCGTACGAAAGACAAAGCTCTAAAAGCTCGGGCTGCGTATGCATACAAGGACCAAAAATGACCGGAACCCCATACTCTGATGGCTCCAAAATATTATGTCCACCAACATGCTCCACATAAGACCCGGCCACAATTGCACAATCAGCAATCTGATAACACTTTTTTAAAATTCCCATGGTGTCGACAAGAAGAATTCGAAACTCCTCAGTTTTGTTCTGTGTATATCTTTTGAAGGGCTGTCCCGATTCAAAAATCAAGTTGGCAACTGAATCAAATCGTTCGGGATGTCTTGGGACAAGGAGTACTTTTAACCGTGGGAAATCCTTCCATAATCCATCCAATATTTCCAAAAACCAACGTTCTTCGGGCTCATGAGTCGATCCTATGACAAGGATCTGATCATCATCTACAAGCCCCAAGGAAGCTTTCCATTCTTGGAGATCCGGCGCCACCGGATAGACATGATCCAGCTTCAGATTTCCGGTGACACTGATTTTTTCTTTGTGGACTCCAATGAAACGATACCGATCACGGTAATGGCGACTTTGAGTGCAAATGTGGTCAAATTGTGAAAAAACTCGTTGGCTCCACCACGCAAATGTTGCATACCGAGAACAAGAACGTTCAGACATTTTTCCATTCACAATCATCAGCTGTGCCCCATACTTTTTACAAACAGAAAGAAAGTTCAGCCAAAGATCTGTTTCTGAAATCAGAACAAGATCTGGTTGAGCTTCTTTAATCAGAGGGTCCATGATCCACGAAAAATCTAGGGGTAAATAAAGTGTGTCATCCGCAAAAGGAATGACTTTTTTCACTTCCGCTCTTGCTGTCGCAGTTCCGGATGAGACAACAAACTGCACATCTGAACCATATGTCTCTTTAAGCATGGAAGCCAGTGGAGCAACTGCTTTGGTTTCTCCCAAAGAAACAGCATGAATCCAAATCAAAAACGGTTTTCTTTTTTTAATTTTAGGGATGTATCCCAATCGTTCTTTGATACTTGGTCCCTGTTTTCTCCTCAACAAGAGCCAAGGGAGGTAACATAAAAATCCAATCAATAGAACCAGATGATAAAAAAACGTAATCAATTCAAACCTCCAAAACCCCAATAAAACGCTTAATAACAACATATTAGGAATGTGTATATTGTTTCAATAAAAAAAATATGTTAAAATAATAATGAGGGAATTATGGCTAAAGAAAACGCAAAAAAAGGCGATTTAGAGGACTTCGAGAGCTTACAAAAGAAGTTGAAGGTGATATTTGGACTTCGGGAGAAGGTGGCGATTGCTCTTGATAAGATTTACACCAAAGGTTCTCTCACTGCAAAAGAAGTCACAGAATATTTGGACAATCCTAGTAATTTTTCTGCTTACCAATTTGATAATATTCAAAAGAGAAGAACTGATATTCAAGCTTTTATTTGGGAAGCCCTTGGCGAGAAGACGAAAAAGCAGATAGAAAGGAAGAAGTTGAAGAAGAAGGCGAAGAAGCGGAGCCGGAAGTCGTTGGGGCATCGTCGTAAGTGGCTCGAAATGGATTAAAATTTACTAATGCAGCGTTTCCAACAAGCCGCAAAGCTCTTTCACTACCTTCCAGAACCGAAGGTGCATATTTCCCGCTTTTCCATTCACCCCGATCTCATAAATTTTCCTTCGAAACTCTTC
>JAAKFL010000108.1 GCA_011065065.1 Chlamydiota bacterium
GGCTGAGTACTTTTATCATGCCACATTTACATCAGTCTGGTGCCTCTTTGCTGCGGTGGCGAGTGCTGCGATATTTGTGGTGCTCCGTCTCAATCGCCAGGAGCCGACCTCGCGATTTTTATAATTTAACCGCGAAGATCGCGAAGACCGCGAAGATGCGCGAAGACAGGAGCCATTCAAAGTGATTTTCCGTTATATTTATTTTTATTTTTAAAATTAGTTTTACTTTATAGATATAACCCTTGATGCAGAATGTATTGAGTAAAATTAATTGAAATTGGTCTTCTCTTCGCGCATCTTCGCGATCTTCGCGGTTAAATGTCGCTTCCTTTCCCCTTTACAAAAATTCCTTTTCCAAGGAAAATGTTATTAAAATTTATTCACTGTAACCCATTGGTTTTTATGATTAAATGGATTCAGGACATAAAAAATTCTAGCAATAAGACGAAGTGGTTTTACTTTCAGTATGTGATCTATTTCTTGTTGATGATTGCGACCACGATTTGGGCTTATGCTCGATTGGACTTTGTCCGAAGCTATGAAGAGAAAGAAGAACAAGAATTGATGACAATCGAAAAAAAATAATTTATGGAACACACACAATCAGACATCGAAAAACCGGAATATCATAGTCATGAGGAATTTCAAAATCGTTCGCGCAAGCTGAGTGAGATTCGAGATCTCGGGATTGATCCCTATCCTCACAAGTTTCCACGCACGGATCCGATCCGCGATTTAGTCAAAGAATACGAGGACAAAGAGGTAGGTCACAGCGATGATGCATCCGCTGGGAAAACTCCCCATGTTTCAGCTGCGGGAAGACTCGTTCTATTTCGTTCTATGGGAAAAAATGCTTTTGGTCAGATCCAAGGTCAGACAGGTCGAATACAGGTGATGTTTAATCGAGATCTGACCGAAATAGAAGGCTATCAGCCTGATCCTTCAGCGAATTCAGATGGGCCAACACCGTGGAAGCTTCTTGAGAAGAAACTGGATTTGGGTGACATCCTTGGAGTTGAAGGGCATCTTTTCCATACGAATAAGGGTGAATTGACCATCTTTGTCAAAAAGCTAACACTGCTGTGTAAAACTCTCCTGCCCTTAGCTGATAAGCATTGTGGATTGCACGACAAGGAGACCCGATATCGCAAAAGGTGGCTGGATCTTATTTCAAATGAAGAGACCCATCGCATTTTTGAGATGCGTAGCCGTATTTTCTATTTGATTCGTCAGTTTATGATGAAAGAGCAGTTTATGGAAGTGGAGACTCCGGTTCTCCAGAGTGTTTACGGCGGAGCCGACGCTCAGCCTTTTGAAACCCACTTAAATGCTTTGAGCCAAGATATGTTCATGCGGATTTCTTTGGAAATTCCTCTAAAAAAGCTGATTGTCGGAGGCATGCATCGGATATTCGAGATTGGACGTGTTTTCCGCAATGAAGGGATCGACCGCAATCACAATCCTGAGTTCACTATGCTTGAGGCCTATGCGTCTTACTGGGATTATTTCGACCTGATGTCGCTTGTGGAAAATCTATTCGAGCACATTGCGCTTGATCTTTATGGCTCCACAAAAGTTCCGGCAAAGGATCCGAAAAGTGGTCTGGATATTGAACTTGATATGAAATCTCCTTGGCCACGCTTGACACTGAAGGAAGCCATCAAAAAGTTTGGTCATCTCGATGTGGATCAATTGAGTGATGAAGAGATGTCCAATATGTTGTTACAGAGCGAGCACTGCGCTCCAGAAAAACTAAAAACGATGAACCGGGGCTTATTCATTGCGGCTTTGTTCGAAGTGTTTGCTGAGCCTTATCTCATCCAACCTCATCACATTATCGATCATCCCATTGAGACCACTCCCCTCTGCAAACCCCATCGAAACGAAACGGACAGACTGGATGGCATTGTTGAACGGTTTGAGAGTTTCATTTTAGGGAATGAGATCTGTAATGCCTATTCAGAATTGAATGATCCAGAGCTTCAAAGAAGCCTTCTTGAGCAACAAGCTTTGCGGAGAGAAGGTGGTGATCCGGAAGCGTGTCCATTGGATGAGGAATTCATTGAATCAGTCTGCCAAGGGATGCCCCCAACAGCTGGAGTGGGAATTGGACTCGATCGTATGGTGATGATTTTAGCGAATTGCCATTCGATTCGTGATGTTCTTTTGTTCCCTTGGATGAAACCTCAAACAGAAATTGAATTCCATGATAATTGAAGAAAACTCAGTGGGTATCATGAAAAGTAAGCAAAAGCTCCCTCAATTAGTCTTGTTCAATACCGAAACAAGATCAAAGGAACCGCTGATTCCCTTGAAAAACAATCACATCAGCATGTATACTTGTGGGCCGACGGTCTATGACTATGCCCATATTGGAAACTTTCGGACCTACATGTTTGAGGATATTCTCCGTCGCACCATCAAATTTCTTGGCATGGAGATCACGCAAGTGATGAATATCACTGACGTGGATGATAAGACCATTCGTGGCGCTACGAAAAAAGGGATCTCCTTAGATGAGTACACGAAACCTTTTTTAGACGCCTTTTTTGATGACCTCGATGCCCTCAATATTGAGAGGGTGGAATATTATCCCGCTGCCACAGATTATATTCCGCAGATGATCAAAATGATTGAGGTTCTTCTGGAAAAAGGATTTGCTTACAAAGGGAAAGATGGGAGTGTTTATTACAACATCCAGAAATTCCCACGGTATGGTTGTTTATCGCACTTAAAGTTAGACGAGCTCAAAACAGGTGCTTCCGAACGTGTTGCCACTGATGAATACGACAAAGAACATGTCGCCGATTTCGTTCTCTGGAAAGCTTATGATCCAGAACGAGATGGGACCATCTATTGGGAGAGCCCATTTGGTCAGGGGCGTCCAGGATGGCACATGGAATGTTCCGCCATGGCAACGGAAATCTTAGGTGAGACTCTGGACATTCATGTCGGCGGAGTCGACAACCTGTTTCCTCATCATGAAAATGAAATTGCTCAATCAGAAGCTTGTTCGGGCAAACAGTTTTCTAAAATGTGGCTTCATTCCGAACACCTGTTGGTTGACAGCAAAAAGATGTCGAAGAGCCTAGGCAATTTTTACACATTCCGAGACCTGATCAATAAGGGATATACTGCTAAACAGGTCCGATATATGCTGCTTCAAACGCACTATAAAACGCAATTGAACTTCACTCTCCCTGGATTGGAAGGAGCGAAAGGGTCTCTCGATCGGATTCAAAACTTTGTCGAACGCCTTCAAGGAATACCCGAGACTGTGCAAACAGGATGTCATCCAGAAAAATTCCAAGCATATCTGGATGGAGCCTTCAATTTCTTTGCTCAATCGTTGGCGGATGATCTCAATATTTCGGTGGCCCTATCAGCTGTCTTTGATTTAATTCGTGACATCAACGCACTTTGTGATTCTCAGGAAATCAGTTATGCGCAGGCTCAAGAGGTATTGGAGTTGATGGCACAATTTGATACTGTTCTCGGAGTGATTTCCTTTGAGTTAGAAGAAGAATATCCCAAGGAAGTCTTACAATTAGTGGAGCAACGTCAACAAGCCAGACAGTCGAAAGATTGGGGCTTGGCTGATCAGATACGTGATGCGATTCACGAACACGGTTACACCGTTGAAGATACTCCCACAGGACCCAGACTACACAAGCAGTGACAAATGGCCGGAAAAACTAAGGACGAACGATACATTATCAGATTCTATGAAATGGCTGTTGAGCGAGGTGACCCTACGACTCCCCTGAACCGTGATGATGTCGGCAGAACAATCGGGTTTTCACCAAAGGTAGTCAAAACGATTTGCACATTGCTTGGACAGGCGAACTTTATCAAAAAAGAAGATGGTGAAGACATTTCCCTGACACAAAATGGGATCAGGTTAGTGGAAGAATTAAGAGGACAGTGATGGAAAGGGACGAATTCTTTACCACTTTATTGAATAAAGGGGCCGAATGGGTTCTCGATAATCCTGTAGTTTCTGTACTAGAGGATTTTGCAGATGAGACTGTGAAGGAGCGCCCACCGGGAGCTCTTCCCGAAAAAGAATTCCTTGAACGGTGCACAGGGTGTGATGAATGCATGAAAGCCTGCCCTGTCAATGTCATCATGATTGAGGACATGGAAAAGCGTCATCCGGTGATTTTTCCTGAAAAAGACCCCTGCATCCATTGTGCTGACACACCGTGCGTTAGTGCTTGCCCGACAGGCGCTCTCCAAACTCTTAAGTTCTAAGATCCTTTTATGAAATATATCTTAAAAATTTAACCGCGAAGATCGCGAAGACCGCGAAGATGCGCGAAGACTGGAACAATCATGGTGATTTTTCGAAGGACGAGTCTGATTTAAAGCTTTAAAAAAATTGAAATGAGTCTTTTTCTTCGCGCATCTTCGCGGTCTTCGCGATCTTCGCGGTAAAATTTTTAAGTCACGCAAAGTTCTAAAAATGGACTTTCTTAAAATGTTTTATCAGTTTATTATGAACGCATGAATCCTCTAACTAAAAAAGAAACTTCACAAAATTATATTTCTTCACCACATGAAATTCATTTAAAGGTACTTCTGACCTTATCTATAAAAGATATCGCCCAATACTCCCTGGTTTGTCATGCTTTTGAGAATACTGCTTCGGACAAGCATTTGTGGAAAAGCCTTTGCCTTCGAGATCTAGAACATATCCATAAGATCAAAAAAGATTGGAAAAAAACCTATCAAGTATCCCTTCAGCTCGTCTCAGTCATTCTGGAAATCTTAAGAATTGAATCAAAAATCATCGATATCGGACAGCAAAACTTCCCTGTAGATTGCACTCCATTATGGATTAACATTAACAAATTAAAAGGCAAAACCAAAAGAAAATATCTTGAAGAACTTGATGAACAGATCAACGCCCTATGTTCTCAGAAGGAAATCTTATTGTCTCAGAATTCTTTACCACAAGATAAAAAGGGATTTAGGGAAATCGCTCTCAATGTGCTATTTCCTAAACATATCAGAAATTTACCCTACTCCGAAAACCCTTATCTCAACATGTTCCTGGAAAATCATCAGGAAGCTTCGCTTTTAGCACCAATAATCGAAGGTCGTGGTGTTGCGAAATTCTTTAACATCTATTCCCATGAGATGTGGATTTTCATTCTAAGATGCGTTCACGATGTAAACAAACGGAAACGGCCCCGTGATCATGAACAAGTCAAAGCGGTTGGCCTATGGAAATATTGTGAGAAAGAGTGGGGCATCTATGTCATGGAAAAAAGAAAAGCGACCTCAACTAGATACAAGGTCAAATCATTACGTACGTTTATCTCTAAAGGCATTCTCATTGATCATGTTTACTACCGAAAGTTATACGATATCATGCGTCAAAAGCCGGTCTATTTTAATGACTCTGAATCCCCCTTCCAAATTGAAATAATGCTATAATCAATTCATTCATTGTCATGGAGGTATCTGATTATGAATCCTATTAAACATAAAAGTGATCATCAAAAAGCTTGTGATTATCATGAACATCATATGAAAAGAGAATATGAGATTCAAAACCAACTTGCAGAAGTACGAAATGCTTTGACCTTAGCAGCTGAATCTAGAGATCTAAACGCTATGATCACACGGATTCAGGAAATTCGTCAGATGGACAAAGAAGAGCGCACGTGGATACAAAAGCAAATTGAAGATAACGAAGATAAGTGCTGCGGTCTAGCAGGTGCGAAATCGTCAAATGCTTTTGGGTGCATTCTTAGAGTAATTGGAATTTTCGGTGTAACTTCCAGCATTATCCAACTAGCTTTGGATAATTTTGAAGTGTTTGGCGATGATGAAGATGAACCAGAAATCTGGTTGACTTCATTTTTTACGGTCTCAACCATGTTTTTTGTCGGAGTGTTAGGTATTGCGGAAATCATTATGTGCACCGGAAATCGAGCATTACACAAAGTAATGCGTTTCCAGGAACTAACCTGGAAAGAAAAGCGTGAACTGAAAGCGTTCACAAAATTTCTCAAAGAACTCGAAAAGCTCAATACAGCTAAAAATACAGAGAAAGCGAATGAAAAATTTGCTGATCTCAGAGAACGAGTCGAAGCCCTGCCATTAAATCTTGAAGGAGTCCAAGTTTTTAAAAGCAAAGAGGAAATTCTTTCATTCCTGTTACTGAGCTTACCGGCTTATCACCCCATTCGAAATAAATTAAAGCAAGTCGAAAATTTTATCACGAAACGACCAAAAGCTCCTGATGAATTTGAAGAACCTACATTAGTTCCAGAATCGTCGACCCCACTCCCTGAACCGGATATAGAAACCATTCCAGATTCAATTGAAGGGCATATCGATAGTAGCTTCTTCCGGAACCACTGTATCGACTGCATTAATAACGGACAATCATTTGAAGGAGGGTTAAAGGGAATCAGCAACGTGGAACATCTCACGG
>JAAKFL010000109.1 GCA_011065065.1 Chlamydiota bacterium
GCGATCGCAATCTCAATTTTTTTGAAACGGTGACGGCCTAAACGACGAGGCCCCTCAATAATATAAAAATCTTTTGAAAATGGGACCTGATACTGAAGGAACTTCAAAGGATTAGCCTTTTTTCGGCCTTGAAATTGAGTTGAATGTATTTGACTTTTAGGGTGCACCCTCATTGATCTTCTCCATTTTCTTTATTTTCCTAAAGAAATGTTTTTTCTTTGTTAACGGATGATTAATCTTTATTAAAATTTTAATTTAGTGATTAAATGTACTTAAACGGAGAGTTTTATGTCATTCATCACCCCTTGTGCAGTTTCACGACCGGACATCTATGTGGAAAAGGAGTTTAGAGATCTTCCCGATGAGGTTCTCTGTAATATCCTATCCTTCATGGAAATTAAAGACATTCATAACGTGTCGTTAGTTGGACGGAGATTTCTCCCATTATTTGAACCGTTTCTCTATTTTCATTTAGGAATGAAGCAGGAAGATGATCCTGAGACTCGGGAGTATCCCTCGACGCTTAAAGAAGGAGTTTTCGATCAAGAGTTTGAAGAAGAAAAAAAGCTGCAGATTCAAAAGTCAGAAAATCTCTGGAGAGGCATCACTGATGCCTGTCCAAAGTATTTGGAACAAGTCGTCGACTTTGATCTGGCGTTTGGGCCAAATATCACCATCACTTCGTTTACAGGACTTCAAACCGTTTTCACAATTTGCAACATTGCGTTTCGAGTTTTCTTACTTTCCTTTACCCTCATTCATGCACTTGAAAATACCTCCCCCATCTCTACGGCAAAAGAATATCTCAAAAGTTTCAACACATGGTCCAAAGAAAGAGCCATCAAAAAAGAGAAGTTAACGAGAATTGAAGAAATCGAAGAGATCTTTAAAAAGCGAAATGAACGTTTAGCTTCAGGGGAAAACTTAGTTGACAGCAGTTACTGGTGGTTTTGGTAAGCTATCGTTATCATTTGACAAATTCACACCGATAAGCGAGTATTTTTTTTATCACCATCATAAGGACAATGAATATGCCTATTCTCGCCGCACACCCATTTTTAGATTCGTTTTTAGAGGCTGATTGGCTGGGCAAAGGGATCTACCTCAGCCTCTTAGCTCTTTCAGTAATCTGCTGGATCATCTTGATCCAGAAAACCGTGCTAACGCGACAAGTTCATCAGCAATCGCTGCAATTTACCCGAATGTTCCAAAAACATAAGAAGAGTCCTCTGAGTTTCGAGTTCTCCGCTCAAAGTTCCTACCCATTGCAAAAAATCTATTCGGTTTTGAAACGACAAACTCTTGAACTCCTGAACAAAAATCACCACTTCACAAAGGAAAAAAGTCAACCAGCAACATTATCTCCGACAGACATTGACTTCATAGACACCCATGTCTCTTCCAGCATTATGAAAGAGGTCCGGCATATGGAAAAAAACCTGTTCATCCTTTCAACCATTGTGACGTTAGCCCCGTTTCTCGGTTTATTGGGAACGGTATGGGGGATCCTCGTAACATTTTCCGAGCTCCAAAGCCACCAAATGGCAAACACCAACCAAATGATGCTTGGGGGATTGTCACTGGCGTTGACCACCACAGTTTTGGGATTGATCATTGCGATTCCCGCTTTGATTGGATACAACTATCTGAAAAACGCCATTAAAGGTCTGCAAACCGATATGGAATCATTTTCCAGTGAAGTGATGGCCTCTGTAGAACTTCAATACCGCCAAGTGGATGTGAAACACGAATGAGCAGAAGAAACCCTCACCGATTCGAAACAGCTATTGAAGAACCGCCGATCAACATGACTCCGTTGATCGATGTGGTCTTTGTGATTTTGATTATGTTCATTGTTGTGGCTCCGCTTCTTGACGTTGACCGCATTGAACTAGCGGGGAGTCATTCACACAGAGAACAAGTGATGCCCATCCAAGACCAAAATCCGATCACAATCCGAGTTTATCATGACAACACGGTGAAATTTAACGGGCAAAAGGTTCTGTTGCCTCAGCTGACATCATTGCTGATGACGTCAAAGAAAACGTATCCCGGAGCTCGTCCCCAAGTATTTCACGACAAGAGAGCGACCTTTGGCACCTATCAAACGGTGAAGAATGCTGTGGAAACGGCGGGATTCGAAGAAATGGACATTGTCTTATCACCAGGTTAAAACCCAAGTGTTCACCTATGAAACTGATTGTTGCCAGCGTACTTTTTGCTCATGGTCTAGGAATCTGGGCTCTCTATGCCCAGCAAAGTGCTGTACCCATCAATCTCAGTCCCAATAAAATCGTCGTCCATACGGTGACCTTTAAAAAACCTGAAAAATCGAAAATTGTGGCTCAAGCACCCGCACCCGCACCCGCACCAAAACCAAAACCAAAACCAAAACCGAAACCAAAACCGAAACTGGTCAGAAAACCAACACCTCCTACTCCCAAAAAAGAAAAAAAGTTCAATGATGTACAAGTGAAAAAAATCCAGAAGGCACGAGAAGCATTGGCAAAAATCAACAAAGGGAAAACACAAGATGTCAAAATTGAACATCTCCGTGAGAGTTCCGAGTCAAATTACATGTCTAGCCTTACCCGAGGCCTGCAATCCTTACTCACCTTACCTGAATATGGTCCTGTCAAGATCCAAATCACTTTAAGTCGTTCAGGGGAGGTGAAAAGTTTGAAAATATTGAAGACAGAGAGTTCTCTCAATCAAAAAACTGTCGAGAGAGTTTTGAAAAATGCAAAATTTTCTTCTTTTGGTTCCAATTTTTCTGGTGAGAACGAGCATACATTTGTTATTGTATTGAGAAACGATCTTTGAGGTCCATAATGAAATACTTTGTCCTTTTATTGTTGATTCTAATTCCCTTTATTTCATGGGCGGATAGTCCGCTTGAGGTCCGTTTGGCGACAGAAGTGCAGCTTGTTCCGATCTATATGAGTCAAATTAAGGGAGATGGGAAGGAGTTACAGATTCCATATCTTAAAAAGATTGACCAAGTCTTGCGGTTTGACCTCAATCAAAATGGGTCGACCGTTACGCTCCCTGTCACCCAAGAAAGAGAAAAGGGTAAGTCTGATTTAGATGTTTATTTTGTGATTGAAAGTCGAATTACCGGGAAAAATCTAAAAATCACCATTTATGACATCTCTCTTCTCAAGGAGTATACAATAGACGGAGTCGAATTAGTCGGGACGCTTTCTCGGGACCGGCAATTGATTCACGAGCTTGCCGACACCCTTCACGAAGAGTTGTTTGGAGTCAGAGGGATCGCTTCCACTCGGATTATATTCACTGACAAGGACAAAACAACGGGTGAAGTCTATGTCGTGGATTATGACGGAGCCAACCAGCTCCAGCTCACCAACCAAAATGCTTTATGTGTCACTCCCTCTTTCATTCCTCCACGGCTCGGCCTTCGGGGAAAAGATTACTTTTATGTTTGTTATAAAACTGGGCAGCCCAAGATTTTTCATGCGACATTGGACGGAGGCAATGGACAACGGGTCACTCAGCTCAGAGGAAATCAGTTGATGCCGCAGCTCAGTCCCCAACGAAACAAACTCGTTTTCGTGAGTGATGCGGCGGGGAATCCCGACATCTTCCTGTACAAATTCAATCCGCAAACGGGAATCGTGGGAAAGCCGCGCCAGATTTATGCCGTACCCTTTGCCACTCAGGCAAGTCCTGTCTTTAATCCCTCGGGGACAAAAATCGCTCTTGTTTCCAACAAAGACGGTAGAGCCAAGATTTACATCATGGACATTCCTAAGGAAGGTGAGACGCTGAAAGACATTCATCCTCAGCTTCTTATCAAGCAGAATCGCAGTTGTACAGCTCCCAGTTGGTCGCCTGACGGGACGAAAATTGCATATACCTCTAAGGTGGACGGGACCCGGCAAGTGTGGGTGTGTGATTTAGTGACGGGCATTGACAAGCAAGTCACTCGCGGAGCGGGACATAAGGAGAATGCGACGTGGGCTCCGAATAGTTTGCATTTGGCTTATAACGATGCGCATAATGTCTACATGATCAATTTGCATCAATTGAAGCCTGTGCAGTTGACGCGGGGGACAAGTGAGAAGAAGTTTCCGAGCTGGGAGCAGAGATGACTTAGGAATTTTTTAACGCAAAGGGGCAAAGACACAAAGGGAGGCTGCACCTGACTTGGACCAACGGTCCATGCACAAGTACAAATCTTTGCGTCTTTGTGTTTTTGCCCCTTTGCGTTAAAATTTCCTTTTTCGATAAAAAACACCTGTGCTAAACTACCACCAGCTTACACTATAAGTTTCTAGGGGAGATTATGAAGACACTAAACTCTTTTATCATTTTATCGTTATTTTCGATTCTACTCACTGGATGTGGGTGCCGATCATCACAAGAAGTCTGGGATGATACTAATAGCTGTGGACGTTACATGGGTCAAGGAATTCGCAGTTTGGGAGGAAAGCATGGAGATTCCAGACAAGTGAGATGTCGCGAGGACTTCTGCCGCCCACAAATGTATGGCTACCAAGAAGAAGATTTTGTTCCTCTCCAAGATGAACATGGTCAAGACCTGATTTGCATGGAAGCGACCCAACAGCCCAAGATATCACCAGGAGATGCAGGAAGTTCGATTCCTGGGATTGAGAGTTTTCGCGATCCGGATCACGACCCGATGTTGTCGACGGTTTTCGAACATGTTCACTTCCCTTACGATAGCGAAAAAATTCTGGGGCAAGACAACATGCATAAGATCCAGAACATTGCCGAGTACATGGACCGTCATCCCAATGCGTATGTGTTTATCGAAGGGCATTGCGATGAACGTGGACCTCAAGCTTACAATTTAGCACTGGGAACAAGAAGGGCGAATGGTGTTCGTTCGATTTTGATTGCCGAAGGTGTTGACTCACAGAGGCTCTTTACAGTCTCTTATGGAAAAGAGCAACCCCTAGTTTTTGGACATGACGAGGCCGCGTGGACATTAAATCGCCGTGCGCAATTTAAAGTGTATGTGAGATAATATGAAGCCAGTGCTTTATATGATTTTTTTCTTTATGATGGCTCCCTTTTTCATTGAGGGAGCCCCCTACCGATATGAGGCGCGAAATTCTCATGTCAATCTTCAAGAAATTAAGGAGCAAATTTCTTTTCTTCGCAATGACCTGAGAAATATGGAGGTTGAATTCCAACAGTTAAAGGAAAAGGTCTCGAACCAGGATGTTGCCTTGGATTCGGTTCAAGATGAAGTAGCTGCTAGTGTTAAGAGTCAAAAGGATCAAACCCTTGAAACAAAGTTAGACAATCTTCTCGCAGAGATACAAGCGATTAAGATGCATTCCAATAAGTTGACTGATGAGATTGAGAAAAATCGTAAAAAAGGTCTTGAGGTGGAAAATAACTTAGAGACTATACAGACAGCGCTCAATTCCATGATTGATGCGTTGGGCATTGAAAATTCGTCAGGTAAGATTTATACGGTCAAGCCGGGGGATTCTTTGGGTGGGATTGCGATAAAGCATCATACCACCATCAACGCCCTCAAAAAAGCCAATAAGATCAAGGGTGACAAGATCATCGTTGGCCAAAAAATAAAACTGCCATGATAGGAATATTTGACTCAGGCCTCGGGGGCTTAACGGTGATGAAGGAGCTGATTAAGGCTCTTCCCAACGAGGACATCATCTATTTCGGTGACACCGCAAGAGTCCCCTATGGGAATAAAAGTGCTGAAACGGTGATCCGTTATAGTATGGAGATCTCACAGTTTCTCATCGAACACGAAATCAAGCTCCTTGTTGTGGCCTGCAATACAGCCTCGGCCTACGCCTTAAATCACATTCAAAATGAAGTAGATATTCCTGTGGTAGGAGTGATTGATCCGGGGGCATTTCGTGCTGTGATGATTACAGAAAACCAGAACTTGGCTGTTTTAGGAACAACGGCGACAATCAATTCCGGTGCCTATCAATCAGCGATTTTATCTTATTGCCCCGGAGCTGAAGTCTGGACCATTCCCTGTCCCCTCTTTGTGCCACTCGTAGAAGAGAACTTTCTTTATCATGAAGCCACCAAGTTGATTATTCGGGAGTATCTGAGTCCTCTTCAAGACAAACAAATAGACACAGTCCTGTTAGGATGTACTCATTATCCCATGATGAAGACTCTGATTCAGGAAGAATTGGGAGCCCATGTTAACATTGTCGATTCTGCGAGTTCTTGTGCGCAGAAAGTGTCTGATCTTCTCAATGACGAAAATCTTTTGAATGAAAAAAGGTCATCAGAATACCGATTTTATGTTTCTGATGACCCAGTTAAGTTTCAACAAGCGGGAAGCCAATTCCTTGGCCTTCCGATTGGTTTAGTCACTCACGTCGATGAGCTCACTACACCCAAAGAGGTGAAAAGTA